>DKYC01000041.1:27410-58717 GCA_002492295.1 Lachnospiraceae bacterium UBA7110 | reverse complement strand
TTCTTTTTTTGTGCTATATTAGATATAATTATAAGGTTACATAAAAAGTTAAGGTGTGTTTATGGGAAATGATAGTGAATATGGCACAGGCTATGACCCCAGGGCGCTGGATCATGACTTGCAGCTGATTCATCAGCTGATGCGCGGCAAAAAAAAGCTTACTTTACAGCTTGCACAGGAAATTTACTATATCATAAAGTCAAAAAACATAACATTCCAAAGCAGTAAAGGCGAAGCGTTTTGGGAGCAGGTCCTGCAGAAGACAACAGAAACGCAAAGGGCGCAGATTGAAGGAAAGATTCTCGCAAAAAAAAGAAGAAAACAGAATGTGAAAAGACTGCTGCGTATTAACAGAACGATTGCGGTGGCAGTATCCGTAACAATCCTTCTGCTGTGCATTGTGTTTCTGAATTGGAATCTGATTTTGGATATCAGGACAAATTACCAGACCAAAAAACTGCATGAGAAAATTCTTGTGTCTGCCGATTTGAATACAAAAGATGCAGCCCGGGACAGTGGGAATAATAAGCCGGAAAACGACAGACTGCTTTTGGAAGACGAAACCCAAAAACAGTCAACCCCTGATATTTTAGGCAAGTTTTCGGCATTACATGATGAAAACAGCGACTTTTCAGGCTGGCTGTCCATAGAGGGAACAAAAATCAATTATCCTGTGATGTCAAGGGAAGGGGATAATAACTATTATTTGGATAAAAACTTTACCGGGCAGGAGGATAAAAACGGACTTTTGATTCTTGACTACCGCAGCAACGTGCTTGAGCGTGGACAAAATATCATTATATACGGACATAATATGAGGACCGGTGTCATGTTTGGAACACTTAAAAACTATAAGGATAAGGATTTTTGCATGTCGCATCAGACAATCCGGTTTGACAGTCTTTATGAGGAAGGAACCTATCGTGTTGTAGCGGCAATGCTTTCTGCCGTGGCTTATGAGGATGAAGACGTATTCCGTTACTATGATGCGATTGATATCAGTACGAAGGAGCGCTTTGACGAGTTTCGGCAGAACATAGAATCCAATGCACTTTACACCACGGAGGAAAACCTTGAATATGGCGATTCCTGCCTGATTTTATCCACCTGTGATTATTACACGGAGGATGGACGGTTTGTGGTGATAGCAAAGAAAACAGATTAGGGGGAGAGGGAAAATGGTTCGCAGATTAAAAAACATTTTAGGGGCAAGCCTTATGGTTTTGGCAGTGGTTTTGGCGCAGATACCAATGCCAAGGGCACAGGCGGAGGAGACAAGTACGGTTACGTTCAGCATGAACGGAGGAACATTTAACGGAGAGTACAATGGTTACAGTTTTAAGGACCAGACACCTGTTTTGGTCCTTGACAACAATAAAATGATAGACAGCTATCCGGATGACCAGTATGCTTCCTATGCAGGCTATGAGACGGAAAATGGGAAATGGTACACGGATAAGGCGTGCATTGAAGAATTTGATGCACAGGGCAGGGTTTCGCAAAGCGTTACACTCTATAAAAAGTGGTTTCGTACGGATGACGGATTTTGTATGAATCCTGACAAGACGGTGCTGTATCAGTACAACGGCGGCGAAAAGCTTGTACAGATACCGGATTCCGTGACGACAATTGCTCCGGACGCATTTGCAGGCATTGCGGATATAAGGGGAATTGTGCTGCCAAAAAATATTGAGACTGTATATGAGAATGCTTTTAGCGGTGCGGATAAGGAAAATAACATTATTTATATTTATGATAATGAAACCGGACAGTCAAAGGAGATGGCGCAGAAGCTTGCCGAGCGCTATGAACAGTTTGTCTACAGTTCGTATCTTGACGTCGATAAAGTTGAGGAAATTGCAGGAATTCAATACGAAATCGCGGAAAACGAAGAGGAAAATGCAGCGGAGAACATCAGCCGGACGCAGGAAGAAACCGAAAAAGAAACAAAGACAGTGTCCGAGGAACAAAAAGAGACCGAAACGGAAAAAGAAACAGAGACAAAAACAGAAGAACTTCGGGAATATACAGTAACTTTTGATACCGGAATTTCCGGGATTGCTGGCGAAAAACGTACAATTCCGGCACACAGCACGGTTTCGGAGCTGGTGTCTATATCCGGGGAACAGCCCCAGATACTGGCTAAGGGAACCTATACCGTAAAGACGGATGACGGAAAACAGGAGACCGTATATACATTTGACGGATGGTATAAGGATTCAGGATGTACAACGGAATGGAACTTTGCAAATGATACGATTGAAGGCGATACCACGATTTATGCAAAGTGGGACCGGAAGATAACGCCGTATTTTCATGTAACCTTTGTGGCAAAGGACGCGGATAATGTGCCTGAGGAAATAAAGCTTTATGAGGATGAACCGCTCAACGAGCCGTCGGAAAAGCCTTCCATAAAGGGAAAGAAATTTAAAGGATGGTATACGGACGAAGAGGATACCCAGAAAGCGTTCAAGGACTGGGGAAAGCCACTGACCGCAGACCTGACACTTTACGCACAGTGGGAGACAGACGGTTATACGGTAACGTTCGATATGAATGGCGGAAAGTACAGCGGTACTTTTGATGGAAAAGAATACGACGGTGCAGCGAGTGTAAAGACAAAGGTGGAAAAGGGGAAGGGCATTTCAAAGAATGCTTTCCCGGAATATGAGGATGACGCAGTTTTTAAATACTCCGGTTATAGTACGGATTCAAACTGGTACACAGACAAAAACTGTCTTTCAAGATTCAGCAGGTCGGATTCCAAAGGAAATATAAAGGAAATTAAGAAGAATCTGACATTATATAAAAAGTGGTATGCCACGACATCCGGTTTTACAATGAACGCGAAAAAAACCGTGCTTTATCAATATAATGGCGGCGCAAGTGCTGTAAAGATACCGGAGACCGTAACTGCAATAGGTGAGGATGCGTTTCAGAATATCAGTTCGATAAAAAGTGTGGCGCTTCCCGACGCGTTAACCGAGGTGGATGAGGATGCGTTCAGCGCGTTTGAAAAGGCATCAAAGGATGTGACAATCACTGCAAAGTCGGACAGTGCGATTGCGATTGCCAAGGAGCTCGCATCAAAGTATCAGCATCTTGTTTATGAAAAGGATGCCGCGTCTTCAGAGAAGGATAAGACAACAAAAAGCGCTTCCGTAAGCGTTGTTGGCTCAAATGATTCCACGGGCATAACGCTTGGCGCAAAAATCGGGGGAAGTACAGGTACAAACACAGGTACTGCTTCCACAGGCGGCACCGGTGTGACACTGGGAGCGGGGACACCTGCAGCAGGCGTGACGACATCTGGTATTGGCGCCAATTCTGTAACAATAGGCGAAACACAGCCGACAGCATCCGTAGTATCAGAGGTACCGGCAGCATCGGAGGCGGTAACGGCATCCGGTGCGGATGCAGGGCAGAAACCTGTGGCGGGTCAGACCGGCGGCGATTCCCTGGCACCGAAAACGAAGACTGCTTCCAAAACGAATGCCACGGCGGCAAGCGCTCCGTCGGGCGCGCGGCATGTCAAGGATTCTACGCCAAAGACAGGTGACCCGGTACAATACCGCATGATTTTCGTATGTGTCCTGTTTTCGGCAGGGGCTCTGATTTTGCTTACCGGAAATGGAAAGCGGAGGAGATTTTCTCCATCTTAGCGATATCTTCCTTGCCGGAATATTTTTGCAGAACAGAATAGATGAGTGTAACTTCATTTTTATCGAAAGAAATGTTGTTTTCTTTGCTTAACCTGGAAAGGGAAAGCAGAAAGGGCAGCATTTCTTTTTGGTTTGTCATATCAATAGAAGTGCTTTGCACAAAAAGCTTTTCAAGAAACGAGAGCTTTGCTTTGTCAATTCCCGCAAGCGCAGGATCGTTTAGCCATTCTTTATTTGCATCCATATTGGTCAGCCTCCATTTTGATTTAACATCTGCATGATTTCATTGAGATCAAGACCGCCTAAACCGGAATTGCCGCTTGTATCGGCATCGGGATTCAGGCTTTGCAGCATTTCAAGCATCTGCTGCATTTCGCGCATATTTTTCATTGTGCGCATCGCGTTCAGAAGCTGTGAAAATTCTTTTTCCTCATTTGGAGCGAGGTAGCGGTGTACCGCGTTATAAATCTGTTCGATGTTGTCTTCGAATCCGTTCTGTTCTTTTTCGCCTTTTGCTTTGCTGCATGCATGGATTCCGGATCCCTCCATTGGTTTACTTCCTTTTTTGATTAGGGTCAGCGTATATTGGAGTTCCATGTATTTGATGAGCGCAGGAAGCATGCCGGAGTGTCCGTCTTCCATAAAAGGGATTAACGACTTCAAAATCTGAATATGATTGGTGGTATAAAAATGGTCAAATGCCAGCACATAATCATTGTCTTCCATACTGTTTCAAACCTCCAATCTGATTGATGCGGCAGCGGTAAAACAGTACGCCGCATGGATATTCAGTAAAATATATGCGCATGGGATACCGCGTATTCCCGTAGCGTAAAAAGAGGGCCCGTGTACACAGACCGAGCCCTCTGCGGACGAAAGCGGATGCCTTTAGCAGCAGCCGTTGCCGCAGCCGTTGCCGCATCCACAGCAGGAAAGGAGAATTAAAATCCAAATCCAGTTTCCGCAGCTGTTGTTGCCGCATCCACAGCCGTTGTCGTTACCGCATCCACAGCCGCCGTTGCCAAAGCCGAAGCCGTTAGAACCGCCGCAGCAGCAAAGAAGGATTAAAATCCAAATCCAGCTTCCGAAGCCGTTGTTGTTGTTACAACCGCATCCACAATCCGAAAAATTTGATGTCTGGTTGCATCCGCAGTTACTTGCTGATAATTCACTCATGGTAATTACCTCCGAAGAAGTGTTTTTCTATACTATATGTGCCGGGGAAAAAAGTGTTACACGAAAAGAAAAATTTTTGTTTTTCATGGATAGGCAATTGAATATGAACGGAAAATATTGTATAATGATAGATAATATGCGGCTTGTAATTAATAAAGACTGAAAATAGAGTAAAATAAAGGAGGATTTATATATGAAAGCATCCGGATTACGGAAAAAGCTGCTGGCAGGAATTTTGTGCGCAGGCTTGCTGTTTCAAAATGTACCGGCAAATGTCAATGCAGATGAAGCTGACGAAGTTGCCCGGGAAACGGAACAGATTGAGACACAGACAGAAGAAAAAGAACAGGCCCAGGAGACAGGGGAACCCGGTGCGGGGGCGGAAGAATCCGACGCGGACAGCGTTGGAACAACGAAAGATGACGGACAGGAAACTACCGTACAGGAAACGGACAACGGAACACAGCAGGATACGGCAGGGCGTGCGGAAGGGGAAGATACACAGGAAACACAGACCGTAAAAACAGGGACTGTGGAAACGGAGGCGATATCAGAGACGCCGGTATTCGAAACTCCGGAAACAGAGGCATCGGAAACAGAGGCAGTACCGGAAACGGAACTTTACAGCGATATCGACAATTTGGAGGAAGCTTCCAGTACGGAACCGGGCAGTGAGGTAGTCGAAGAAGATATTGATATGCCGGCTGCATTTCCGGATGATGTGTTTCGGGGAAAGGTTCTTGAACTGTTGAATGCGGATGCGGATACTGTCGTTACGAAGAAGATGCTTGAGGGGCTGCAGACGTTTGAATTTCCAAGGGCGGCGTTTGGGGAGCCTGCAATAAAAAACATAAAGGGAATTGAGCTTCTGACGGGACTGACAAAAATTGATTTGTCTTATCATGAGATTTCCGATGCAAGGAGTATTGACTGGAGCAGTCTGAGTGAACTGACAAGCATTAACCTGAACGGAAATGAGATTGAAACAGCGCCGAATTTTTATCAGAACAATAAGCTGAAGGAGCTTCAGGTGAAGGAGAACTGCATGGATGCTACGCAGATTAGAAACCTGCAAAGCAGCGGTGTTCCCAACCAGGACGTAAAACTGGCGGATGATACGCTTTTTTCCCAGCGTAAGGAATTTCATACGAAAGTGGAGGCTTCCTATTATCAGGTAAGCAGCGGTGTGCCTGTGACGGTTATGGTAGGCGGATATAAGTCGAAACTCCCGTATTCTATATCTTTTAAAATTGATGGCAAGCCAGAAACATTTCAGCATAAAACCATAAATAATAAAGAATATGAAAATATTTATTGGATTGAAAATACCAATCTGGAAGTGGGAGAACACAGCATTACCATCACACTGGAACAAAACGGAGAGACACTCGGTGATCTTACAAAGGCATTTCAGGTTGTAAAGCAGGACATTTATCCCGGAAAGAGCAGCTACCGTTATAGCACAAACTCGGGAGACGATGTGATAGACCTGTATTATACATACAGTAGAACCAATACGATTGACCATATTACACTGACGGATGAAAATGGAAAAGAGTTTACTTATCCAAACGTGTCGTTTAGGACATCTTACGAATCAAAGGATTACCGTTATAAGGATATTGAGGATAATGATGGACTTTACATGATGACTGACTATATGAATCATACGTCATTTTCCATGAAGGATTGCATCCAGGTGCTTCCGAGAGGGACATATCATGTCAATGTATTTCTGAAAGACGGACAGACGTATTCCATTGAGGGCTTAGTCAGGGTAACAGGAGGTTCGGTAACGGACGACTGGTCCTGTGTTGTATCAAATGAAGGGGAAGCGATTTACTGGAATGATAATAAAAGAAATACAAAAGAGCTGAATGTTATCAATACGGATGAGACCGCGAAATTTGAACTTGAGGGGGAGACGGATGCCGTTAAGGTTGAACTTGAGGAGATAGCACCTAATAAGGCGAAAATTACGGTTAGTGAGGGTACAAAGCCGGATGCAACGAATCTTAGCGTAACTGTGAAAGTTACGATTGGCAGCTCGGTACAGCGGAAAGAAATTCAAATACGGAAACGTACTTATGTAAATGATTTAAAGATAGCTCCGGAAGCAGTTGAAATAAACGGAGTGGATAAATCAAGCGATATCAAGGTAACAATTGGTCCCAAAGAAGCGTGGGAGATAACGGAAGAATTTGTGGCGGAAAGCTCAGACCCGAATGTTTTTGTGGTAGAACGGCAGACAGCGTTTGAGAATGAAAATGAAAAAGGGGTTACGGTTTCCATTAAATCCGTAGGAACCGGAGAAGCACAATTGAATGTGTTCTATAAGGATCAGGAAAGTCCGGAAAACGGGCATAAGGTAACTTGTGCAGTAAAAGTCACCGAGAGCAGTTTTTCCGACCTTGAAAAGGAAACCCTTCTGAAAAAAGTGGGAACGGTTTACTGCATTACCAATGTACACGGCACCAGGCTTGGCGATTTGGCACTGCCTGACGGTTGGGAATGGGTTGAGCCGGATACCGTTGTTACGATTGCGAGTGATGCCCCTGAAGAAGTACACGGCTATAGTGCGAGGTATTCACAAAAAAGTTATGTACCGTTTACAATGCCGGTTCCTGTAGCAGTGACGCAGATAACGGGAGTAAAGGTTACAGGACCGATTGAACTTACATCAGGCCATGAAGGCGATTATGGTGTCAGCCTTACTTACAGGGGATATTTTGTGGAATCAAACCAGGCGTTTGTGGAAGCGGTTGACAAGGCGGTTTCGTTTGACTGGTCGGCGGATAATATATTTGTCCTGAACAACCGTAAAGGAAGAAACATTAAGGTACAGGCGGCAAATGTGAGTGACATTACGGCTGGCGTGGTTACGGTGAACGCTACAGTAGGAGAGGAGATTTTATCAGAAGCATACGATGTAATCGTGCTGCCGGAGCACATTACTCAGATTAAAATTACACCCACAACTGATAGAATACAGTACGCAATCAACTATAAATATAATGAAGATGAAAATGTGGTTTATGTTGATGAGGCAAGTGTATCAAGCCAGGCATACAGAATTAAGTTTGTGCTGAGTGCAAGCATGGATGATAAGGAAGTGGAAGTAAAGAAAGGAACTTTTACATGGACCATCAATGACCCTTCGCTTGGGGAGATTAAAGAGGCTTCGGACGGTACGGTTCAGCTTTATATCAAAAAAAGCGGTACGGTTATCCTGCGGGCGACTGCAAACGATGCGGGAGAAAAATATGCGGAGATAGCAGTGGAGGTGCGGGACTTTTCCCCTATTTTGGAGAGCAGTACCATTGTCCTTAGCAAATATGCATTGGATGGTACGCAGCTGCCTGTTTTTCCTGTTGAGGGAAATGAGATTGTAAGTATCCGGATAAACAATGATAATTTCAGGATTACAAGAGTTGACGGAAAATATATCATCTCCATCGTAAACAAGGACAGTTATACCAAAAATACAACGGTTGACGCACAGCTGACGGTAAGGACACAGATGGGGAATCCGATAACCTGGGATGTAAAACTGGTAGTGGATACGACAAAACCCAAAGTGAAATTTGTGCAGAAGACAGCGCCCAATATTTTCTATGCGGATACGACAGCCCAATATGTTGTAAGCAGTGATTATGATATCACAGACATTACGGAGAGCGGGGACAGGGCAGTCGGTTTCAGCGTCGTATCTTACGACAAAGATACCGGAATCCTTACGGTAAGGGCAAAAGGACTGGATAAATCTACAGTGGGCGGGTTTAAGAGTAGAAACTCCGAATATACGAATCTGCCGTTGCTGATAAAGTATGAGGAATATGGGACACATGCGGAAACTGTTAAGATTTCCGCAAGAATCCAAAAACCTGCTTTCCGGGTTCAGGAGCTTGCGGTGATGTCGCCAGGGCAGGCGATGGAAACATACCTCATGGATTCAAAGACAAAAAAGAAAGTGCCGCTTTCGGAAACCAGCAGGGTAACTTCCCTTACGCCATCTGTCACGGCGGAAAGAAGCGGTACAAATATTAAGCTTGGATATGGGGGCGGAAAGAGTGTCAGCTACAAGCTTTCGGTTTCTGATGAGAACTGGACGCAGGATCTTAGCCTTTCCGGAAAGGTTTCTGTGGTTAAAGCACTTTTTACACAGCTGGATACCAGAAAAATAAGCCTGAACATGGCGCATAATATTAGGAATAATGGCAGTGTTTCCGTGGAGGTATCGGTAAAGAACAATAGTTTGCTTGCTGTCGAATCCGTCAGATGTGATGCGGCAAACGCCAAGGGAAAACAGCTGGTAGACAGCGGTTACCTGAATATTGCCTATGAGAAGGGTATGCTGGAGATTGGACTGAATGAGAACAGACCGTCAGGGATAAAGGCAGGAAATTACAGCTTTAAGGTGTATGCGGTTTTACCGGGCGGTGCAGAGTTAAAGCCCGCGACGTTAAGCGTCATGCTTACGGATGCTTCCAAGAGTCCGGATGTAAGGCTTTCCGGAAAAGGTCAGATAAATCTTGTGGACAGGAAAAATACTTCTATTCTATATACGATGAAGCTGACAAACATGACATCATCCGTCAGAAGTGTAAAGACGATGGGCAACAATGCAGGATTATTTGATGCAAAGCTTACGGATGATGGAAAGGTAGAGATTAAAGCAGTAGAAGGGGTTTCGTTAAACACGACGCCTTATGTGCTGGATCTGGTATTCGGATTCAAAAACAACACGGCAGTTCCTGCAAGTGTCAAGATAAAACCCGTCAATAAGATGCCCAAAATAAGTGCAAGCATCAAGACTGGAACGATTTACAAGGCATCTAACAATGAGGTGAGATGGCGGGTATATAACAGTGGAAACTTTGGTGAGATTTCCAATATTGTACTCGCGGATGGCAAAGGAAATGAGAATTTTGTGCTCACAAAGTCCGGAAAGAACCAGGTAACACTGAAACTGACGGATGAAGCCAAGCGCACCATAAAGCCTGGGAAGTATAATGTTACGTATCAGGTGGAATTTAAGGATATGGCTTCCAATGCAAAGCCCGTGACCATGAAAATTGCAATTACAGTGAAATAAAAAGAAACAGTATAAACAGCATCTTTCAGATTGGAAAGGTGCTGTTTTTCTGTATGATTGTACTTTTTGTGCATTTTGTCAAAAATATTGTGAAAATACTTGAAATTAACTGAAAATATAGTAAAATAAGAATATATATGTAAACTAATTACGGAATTTGTGCGATAATAATAATAGAGAAAAATTTGTGCTAAGGGATTTCATAAAACAAAAAGCCTGCGCTTTTTGTTGGCGGGAATTTGCAGACTGAGAAAGGAGCATGGTTGTTAAAATGGCGGAGCTAAAATGGGCTATTGATGGCAGACGCTTCAGAACGGTTGAAGAGTATCAGGCAGCGCTTCGGGATAAAAAGCTTATCGATACCATTACCGGCAATATTGACTTGAATAACGCTAAAGATGTTGAAAGGCTGTATACGGAGCTTAAACAGGAAAAATACCACTTTGAATCCATAGTAGGAAGGCAGTTTGACGACAATATCTATGAACTGCATAAGAAATTTCAGGCGCAGGAGGAGCAGAAGGCTGAAAAAGAAAGGCTGAGAAAAGAAAAGCTGAAAAACGCCTTAAAGCCGCACAAGAGTATCCGGACGGCGGGCAGCAGAGGTCGGAAGCCGAAAGAACGGCTAAAGATGGATGACTTTGATGCGGACATGCAGAAGGAAATTCTCCTGATTTTGAGAAAGAAGGAGAAGAAGAGAAAGATTGTGATGGCGGCATGTGTGGTACTGTGTATTGTCTGTTTCGGATATTTTGGAGCATATTATCAGGTGGCGGCAAAGAGTGCACGGGAGTTCGAAGAGCTTGTGGCGTTAAAAAAGGCAGGAGCAGTCAGGGCGGCGGAAAACGGCGCAAAGGGTGTTCAGATAAACCTTACGGGGGATGATGCGGATACGCCGGATATTCTTGCCGAATATGAAGCGATATATAATAAGAACAAAAAGCTAATCGGATGGATAAAAATTGACGATACATTAATTGATTATCCTGTGATGCAGACGGTGAACAATGAGTATTATCTGGATCACAACTTTAACCAGGAGGAGGATAGGAACGGCTGCATTTTTATGGATTATCAGTGTGACGTTGTCAAGGGATGCGATAATATCATCCTGTACGGACATCATATGAAGTCGGGCAAGATGTTTGGATCGCTGAATAAATACAGTCAGGAGGCATATTACGAGGAACATCCTACGATACAGTTTGATACGATTTATGAGAAGGGTGAGTATCAGGTGATGTATGTGTTCCGGTCGAAAGTATATTCGGAGGAGGATGTAAATTTTAAGTACTATCAATTTATCAATGCAGGCTCGGAAAAGGAATTTAACTCATACATTAATGAGATGTCTGCATTGTCACTATACGATACAGGAGTGACGGCAGTTTACGGCGATGAACTTTTGACCTTGTCCACCTGTGATTATCAGGAGACAAAGGGCAGGTTTGTAGTGGTTGCCAAAAGGGTAAAGTAGGGAGAAATAATTAAGAAGTGGGGAGAAACAATATGGCTAAGAACAGGAAGAAAAAGAACTATAAGCTCAGAAGGAGGATAAAGCGCACGATTGCGGCGATAACGATGATTATGGCAATTGTCGTGGCTGCGATACCGGTGGAGAACTTCGGTATTATGCGTGCGGCGGAGGACGATATTGAGGCGCTTGCCCTAAATTCGAATTTTGATATTAAAGATCGGTATCAGAATGAGATGAACGGCGTCAGCAAATATGATGCCGGATATTTCGCGGATAATGACGCAAAACCGTATAACGGTACAGAAGTAACGATTCAGCAGGTAGACGGTAATGCAAATATCAGGGATGTATATAAGGCGGTTTTGAATCAGAACGGAAATCAGGCGATTGCAAGTGGGAAGGCGGACGCGGATAATATTGTTATCAATGAGACGGAATATTATAACTACGTGATGTTTAACTTTACAAACGAAAGCCTTGATATGGATTTGGGTGTAAATGAAATTTCGGTTACGTTCCAGGAGGGTGATTCTGCGTCTTTCCGGTTTGATGCGAATAAGAACCAGTATGTGTTAGATACGGATGCGGAAGGAACGGCACCAAAGACACTTGATAATATTACAGGCGCGAAACGATTATTGGATACATATCAAGGAACTGATTTAACAACAATCTCGTCAAAAGCACAGAATGCAGATGTTGACGACCTGTCTCAGGGATATGATAACAGGCTTGTTGATAAAATTAATACAAAGGAGCTTATGGAAAACTGCGAGGCAGATGCAGTGGCGGCATATGTTAGAGGCGGTTTAAAAGAATACAATGATAAAATTGATGAAATTGATGCGATTTATAAAAAGGTGAATGCCGGTCCGACTACAGAACAGGTCCAGACAACTAATCCGGATGGAACAACCAGTACAACAACGGTTACGAAATATCCGGAACTGACACAGAGGGAAGTGGATACCTGGAATGATTTCCGGGATCATATGACGACACTGTATCAGGATGCCGCAGAATTTACGATTGAACAGGAGGACTTTGCGGCAGGGGCAAACGGTCTGAAATCGGTATATCAATATATTATCTGCCAGTGCTTCGGAAAAAGTTCCAGCCTGAATTTAAAGAACTTTGACCTTGTCAGAGGAAATCATGGCAACACGCAGGTTTATTTGCCGGTTTTAAAATCCGGTCTGAATGCCGCAAACGGACAGTATACGGATTCCGGTTATCTTGCTACGGATACAACCAATATTGTCGGAATCAGGCAAAACGCGTTCCAGGGGTCTTCCGTTGCAAGCGTAGAGACGCCTGCTTCCGTAACATTTATCGGTGCGGAGGCATTTGAGGGATGTCAGAATCTTGCAAGCGTATCCATTAATACGGACGGCTGTGCCTTGATTGGCGACAGTGCATTTGCAAATTCAACGCTTAACACGGTGGCATTTTCCAATACTTCATCCGCAGCGGCACCTTTAAAGCTGGGTGTGAATGCATTTTTAAATACAAAATTAAAAGCCGTGGTAATTCCTGCATCGGCAACGAATTTGGAGGCAGGATGTTTTGCACAGAATCATTCGCTGGCATCTGTTTCATTTGTGGCGGGTGGAAACAGTGACGTTAAAATAGAACAGTATGCATTTTATAACTGTGAGGCATTGAGTGAGCTTGCTTTTGGAGATGAAGGGAAACAGTATGAAATCGCACAGGGCGCATTTTCTATCGAAAAAATGCCGGAAGGCAGGGATGTGACGCTTGATTTCCGGTTCCCTGAGGCAAATACGGGTATCGACTATAATCAGAATAAATGCGGCTATGATTATATTCTTGCAGGAAGACAGAATCTGAAATCGGTAACATTTCCGTCAGGCATGATTGGTACTATTCCGGCAAATACGTTAAGGGGCTGTTATAATCTTGAAAAAGCGGTATTTGAGACGGCATCGTTGGGATATGACAGTTATGTAAACGGAAAAGTGTTGGATGTGCAGCTTTTCTCGGATGTGAGAAATGGTAAGTTTATTGTGGAAGGACCTGCATTCAGCGGAGGCGGTGATCCTGCACTCCCGAGACAGTCTTCCTGGACGGGTATTTTAGGCTATATGCTGGATGGTCAGTGGGCGCCTGTCCCGTATAAGTATACGGATGAGGAAGGAGATCATATTGAGCTTGGCTACCGCGGCGGACAGTATGTGGCAAAAATAGATATTATAGAAGGTACTGATACTGCAATTCTTTCGAAATATACCATAAACGGCACAGTCCAGAAAGTAAATGAAAGAATCCCAATCACTATTCCGAATGAGGTGGGCGGTTATAAGATTGTCGCAATCGGTGAGGACTGCTTTGAAGGTGACGTGAAAGAAAAAATCTACAAGATTGTCATTGAGGACGGATATATTGAGACCATAGGTGCAAGGGCTTTTGAAGAGTGCCCGAATTTGGAATGGGTTTATATCGGAAGTCCCGTAAAGGAGATTGGCGACAGTGCGTTTGCGGGCTGCGAACGGCTTGAAAATGTAGAGTTCAGTCAGATTGGCAAGGGGATTGAGTTCTTAGGCGACGAAGATGAATATTGGGAAGCAAATTTAAAAATAAGTGAAAATGCATTTAACACACAGTCAGAACATCTGACTTTCCACGGGGCAATCCATAGCGGCTATGCGCCTTTTGAACTTGCAATGGATCCGGATAAGAGTAATAAGATGACTTCAACGGGTGCGCATATCTGCTACAAGTCAGACGAACCTAAGAATTTAACAGTTATCCTCAATGGAGTGACGGGAAAAGCAACCCTCGTGGATTATCCGCACTATGATGAGATTGACCTGATTAACAGCGAGTATATCAAAGAAATGTATGGCGCAAATTACAGTATCCAGGAGGCGTTCGAGGATTTCTACCTGAACGGTGAGGAAAACGGGTTTACGGAAACGGATATCGTCAGAGGTGCTTTGAATATTGACCTTCCCAGGGGAATTGACAGCATTGATACGGCAGGAGAGGAAGAATACGAAGATACAAAACAGAAGAAAGGTTTTTATAAGAATGAAAGCAACAGTCAGGACAGCTTTTATGTAAAGAACCAGTATATTTTCACAGAGAGTAATCTGAGCGGAACTTCGAAGCTTTATGTGGCAACGCCGCTTGACAGTGATATCAGAAATTCGTCGAACCGTGATATTGCAAAGCTGTATTCCGAGAATAAATATGTTGGGGATTCTTCTTATGCATCAGCCTACGGTGACAGCAATGTGGCGATAGGAGGTCTGTTTAGCGGGTTCTTTGATGAGTCTGATATTAATGTATCAAGAGATATTTCCGAGACTTACGCGATTGCAAATGCCGGAGGCGGATTAATCGGCAATACCTATGACGGGCATGATTACGTGGAGGATTATGATTCCGGAAACGACTATATTACAAATGTGGTAATGCCGACCGTTGACAGTCTTCCCGATTATGCTTTTGACAGCTGCGAAAACCTGATGACAGCGGGCTTTAGTGCTGAACTTCAGGATATCGGGGTGCTTCCGTTCAGGGACTGCAAAAGCATGTATGACGTTGACCTGGGTCAGAATACGAAATATGCGTTCAGCAATCTGATTCTGTATGAAAATAAGGGTGATGACACTAATACGGATTATGAGATTATGGAGCTGCTTGAAGGCCGTGGAATGGGCGGGAACTATTTGGCGGATTCCATTTTGGCAGACGAGATTTTACCAAATGTAACAACAATTGCACCGAGTGCATTTGCGAATAATACAAATATCAGAAACGTTGATTTAAGTGCAACAAAAATTATTGAAGTACCGACAGACTGCTTCCGCAATGATGTTAACCTCAATAAGCTTACACTCCCGTTAACGATAAGACAGATTGATACCGGAGCGCTGATTGACGTCAGCGACGGTATAGAGCTGATAATACCGACAGGCGACTGCGTTATCACTGCGGATGCGGTAGACGGAACAAAGAATGTCTTTATTACAGGTGTAGAGTATAATGAAGACGGTTCGCACACGAACCTGTGGCACTCTTATGACACCCTCAGGAAGAGTTATGGCGATAAAATCCATTTTACGGACTATGGAAGTACTTATCATATTGAATTTGTGGATAAGGACATGAAGACTGTTTCTTCATTCTCGGTAGAGGTTAAGGACAATGTGGCTTATGATTTGGAAGCAAGGGACATTCCGGAAGCACCTTCCGAGAACGGGTTATCGTTCCAGTATTGGATGTGCAAGGTAGGCGACAGAGTATATCAGGGTACAGAGGCAGGAGACGAAGCATTTGTAGGTATCAAGGAAGACAGGCTTTATTATCCGTACTATGTATCAAATCCGGACAATATTGTTTCGGAAGGCGAATTTAAGTTTGAGTTTGAAAACGCGGAAGCAATGGTGGGAACAAAACAGCTTGCAAGCGGCGATAATGTAGCAGGCGGAGAAACCATTATATTAAGGGCAAGCGACGAGTCGAAATTTTCGTATTGGTCAGCAGCCGGAACGGCAGAGGGAGACAATGCGAATTATGCAGGAAACTTCCAAAGCAGTGTTACACAGTCGATGATAACCTTCCGGATGCCGAATGCGGATGTTAAGGTCACTGCGAATCTGAAGGAGAATGGCGGCGGTAATAATCCGGATGACCCGGATAATCCGGATAATGACAAGAAGTATAAGCTTACGGTAAATTATGGAAGCGGTACGGGCGAGTACAAGAAAGGCGAGACGGTGACAATCTCAGCGTATGCACCGGATACGTCAAGTAAGGTATTCAGTAAGTGGACAAGTAATAGTACAACCCTGGGATTTGCGAACGCGACATCGGCGACAACGACACTTGTGATGCCGGAATCGGATGTAACGGTTACTGCAAATTATAAGACAAGAGTCGGGGACGATGACGATGATGACGATGATGATGACGACAGACCGTCAAGAAGACCGGGTACGAGCACAGGTACGACGACAGTAACCAGCAGACCAAGCAACTCAGGTACAACCTCGACGACGGTAACAACAGGCACCGTGACAAACCAGCCGGGCACAACGGATAATAATAACGGTAACAGAATATACATTACAAAGAACGGCGTATCCAATAAGGACGTGGCGTCCATTACGGTTGACGGCTCAACGGACAACTTTATCGTGCGGATTTCGGAATCGGCGGAGGCAACTGCAGCAGTGGAAGAGTCGCTTATCAATAAATACGGTTCGCTTGACGGACTTGCGTACTTCCCAATGGATATTTCACTTTATGACTCAACTGGTCAAAATAAGATTACGGACACTTATGGTCTGAATATAACGGTGACAATGCCAATTCCTGACGTATTGATACAGTATGGGGGAAATGCGCGGGTAGCAGCCTGCGATAACGGAAATTTACAGCAATTGACACCACGGTTTACGACAATTGACGGAATCGCATGTATTTCTTTTGTACCACCGCATTTTTCACCGTATGCAATCTATGTGGACACGAACAATCTGATTGCGGGACAGACATTGGATCAGACGCCTTCCACCGGTGACCCGATTCATCCGAAGTGGTTCCTGGCAACAGGTATGGCCTGTCTTTCCATTATCTTATTTGCAACAAGTGACAGCCGCAGAAAGAGGAACTTTAAAACAGCATAAAGGAGAAGCATATGAAAAATAGGCTGATTGCCCTTGCGGGCGTGATAATGCTTGGCGTCCTTGTTTTTGCCGGTGTGGCTTTAGGAATAGGCGGCGGAGTGGATGCCGCGGGGGATGATGCATTTCGCTTGAACGGAACAACACTTACAGCGTATTTGGGGACTGACGCGTATGTCAGTATCCCCGATACGGTTACGGTTATCGGTGAGGAAGCGTTTGCGGGAAATGAGACCCTAAAGGGTGTAACGATTCCTGACAGTGTGACAACGATTGCATACAATGCGTTTAAGGGTTGCACGGCGCTTACGGGGATTATCCTTTCGGATAACATATCAAAGGTGGGTCCTGGGGCTTTTGAAGGATGCACGGCGCTTACGTCGGCGGAGATTGGAAAAAATGTCAGTTCATGGGGGACAGGTGTGTTTACGAACTGTGACAGCCTTGCAAAAGTGATGCTGGACAAGGATAACCGTTATCTTACCTATTACAACGGTGCCATTTATAACGGGACAATGACAATGCTTTACCAGGTGCTTCCTGCACGCAAAGGCGAAAATTACGTGATGCCTGAGACTGTGGAGGAGATGGATGCTTATGCGTTTTGGAATTTACAGAATGTGAAAAATATAAAGCTTTCCGGGAAAATTACAAATATTCCAAAGTATTCCATGACGAATATGGGCTCGGTGGAAAATGTATCGCTTCCGGACTCTGTGCAGTCTGTTCAGGAGAGGGCTTTTGCAAACAACGATAAGCTGGTACAGGTGGCAGTTCCAAAATCCGTAGGTGAAATTGATAGAACTGCTTTTACAGGCAGCCCGAATGTAAAGATTTTTACGGCAAAGGGAACTGCTGCGGATACTTTTGGCAGTGAGCGTAAAATACAGGTTATTTATTCCGCGGAGTATCCGACGGATTTTATGGACAGCAATGCGGATTTAGAGGAACTGCCTGATGTATCAGGAACGGCAGAAAGTGACACGGGTGTCACAAATTCCACTGCGGTTACGACAGTTACTGAGGTTGAGACGGGCGCGGAGGAAGCATCCGAAACAGATGGAAGCGTAAATGGGGGCGGATTTGAAAGCACGGAAAATTACATTCACCCGCTTGACGTTCCTGAAAAAGATGATGTAATCGGAAAAACCGTGATTTCAACAGGCAGGGCAGTTATGCTCATGAACAACCATGACGAACAGGTGTATGGACTTCCGGACGGCGTAAGGGCGGACGTTATGACGGAGTCCGAGGCGGCAAAGAAAGAAGCAGCAAAAAACGGCGAAACGGAAAGTGCGGAATCGGAAAGCGGAACGCCCGGTACGGATACGGGTTCGGATGTCGGTATAAGTTATGATGAGAGCAATCTGGAAAGTGACGAATATATTCCGCAGCGAAAATTTTATAAACAAAAAAGTTTGACGAATTATGAAATAAGTGAGACAATTAAAAATATAGGACGGCTTGCGTTTGCGGAGAGCGGATTAAAATCCGTCGTTATTCCCGAAGGTGTTACGAGAATTGAGTATGGGGCGTTTATGTCATGTGCCGATCTTGACAAAGTGACAATTGCGGATACGGTAACCAGTATTGGGACAAAGGCGTTTGAGGGAACAAAATGGCTGAACGAATGGAAAAACGCGGATGCCACGGGCAATGAGGATGATTTCCTGATTGTCGGAGACGGAATTTTGCTTGCATATAGAGGTGATAGTGCGCATGTGCAGATTCCGGAGGGGGTAAAGCAGATTGGTTCAGAGGTATTTAAGGGACACAGTGAAATTTTGGATGCAAATGTCCCTGCTTCCGTAGTTCGGATTAACACGGAGGCTTTTCGAAACTGCAGTTCGCTTACGGGGCTTACAGGCTGTGAGGGCTTGGAAACGGTTATAAGGGGCGCTTTTTACGGCACACAGCTTTCCGAAAGTAATTTTACGAGAGAATAACCATATGGAATAATAATGGGAACTATTGGAGATGGCATAATGGAGAAATTATTTTGGGGAATGGTAGGAGGCTGTACCATTGCGTTCGGCATTCTGCTTGCAATGTATTTAAACCAATCGGGGGCATTTGACTCTGCCGAGGAGGAAACGGCAACGCAATCCCTTGCTGATGCGCAGACCCAGGAGACGGAAACAGAAACGGAGACGGAGACGGTTGCAGAGGGAGAATATCCTGCGGATATCCGGAATCTGATAGAAAATTCACAGGGAAATTATGCTACTGCAATGCTTGTCTTTGAGGAGGAATCGGAGAGGGCGGCAGCGGTGCAGGATAGAAATCCCGGCGGACAGACAACGGTTTCGTCATCGTCGACAGGTATACCGCAGGGAAATAACGGTGTGGGAAAAGACGGAACCGTTGATAATGGCAGAAATGATAATCATGAGTACTTTTTGGAGCAGCCGTCGGAAGCGTCAGAAGAACAAAGTTATGTTGAAGAATCAAGTACAGCAGATACCGCAGAATCAAAGAAAGATTCCGATTACCAATATGATTTATACAGGGATCATGTGGTAATTAAAAAATATACAGGTTCAGCAGCATCGCTTGATATTCCGGATACGCTGGAAGGAAAACCGGTGACGGAAATCGGCGACTCGGCGTTTTCAAATTCGAAATCGCTTGTGCGGGTATCCATGCCGGATACTGTGACAAAAATCGGCAAGAATGCGTTTAAGGGGTCTGCTCTTTTGGTTGATATATATCTTTCCGAACAATTGACTGGGATGGGAGAGGGTGTTTTTGACGGTTGCGAAAAACTGGCAAGAATTTCCATTCCGGATGGCGTGACGGTAATTGGAAAGAAGGCATTTAACGAGTGCGGGGATTTGATAAAGGTTACGCTTCCAAGTTCCATAGAAAGTATCGGAGAACAGGCATTTTACAATTGTAAGAAAATGGAGCTGACAAAGTTACCTTCCGATTTGAAAAGCATAGATAAGGAAGCATTTTTCGACTGCTATAAGATTGCACCTGGCAAATGGCCTTCTGATTTAGAGAGAATTGGAGAGAGTGCTTTTGAAGATTGTTTTGCCATTACATCCGTAAAGCTTCCTTCCTCTATGACAAAGCTTGACAAACGGGCATTTTACAGTTGTACAGGAATCACAGAGCTTTCAATCCGTTCAGGTCTTGAGGCAATATCAGAGGAAGCTTTTGCTGCGTGTACGGGAATTACAGAGCTTACCGTGCCAAAATCAGTCATCAGCATCGGTGATATGGCATTTTCGGGCTGTGAGGCGCTTGCAAGCATTGAAATTCCAAAGAATACGATAAGCATTGGCGCATCTGCATTTGTGGGATGTATATTCACAGAGGTAAAAATTAACAAAAGATGCTCTTTCGATGTAACATCATTCCCGTTTGAACTGACAGAGGAGAATTATTATTGATGACAATAGAAAATCTGTTTTGTGGATTTTCTATTATAGATGACGATAGGAGGCGGCTGCAGATGAAAAAAGGACTGCTGAAAAAATATATAGCGGCACTGCTGCTTGGGGTGACTGTGCTGACAGCCTCTTTGGGTGCTGAACCTGATGTACTTGCAAAAGGACCGACTTATTCGCCAAAAGAGGATGTTTATTATACAAAAGCAAACTGTATTGTATATGCGGAACCGACATATACGTCAATTGTGCTTACAACACTTGATGCGAATCTTCCTGTGCGGGTAATCGGTGAATATTCAAACGGCTGGTACCGGATTAATATTGGTGTTATCGGATATGTGAAATGGGATTCGGTTACGACAGCAGGAGCAATCGGGCTTCCGCAAAAAGCAAGTGCACAGATTGCGGATGCCCAAAGAATTGCAACAGAGATTGGCTATGAATTTGTGTATCTTACAATGAATGACGAAAAGACAATCAAGAAGGATATCTATAACAGCTATGTGGGACAGAAAGTCATGCTTTACGCAAAGCTTGATGATGAGATTGGGGTTTCCTTTAAGATGCTGTATGAGGATAAAATAAAGTCGGATATCAACCTGAAATTTACAAAGACTGCCACGGTTGGTGCGCTTGGGGACCGGATTTTGGAGATTGCATTTGATGAAGACAAAGAGCTGCTGGGGCAGATTGCGATTTTCCAGTTTAAGGAAGGCTATGATAAGGCAATTACCATTAACACAACGGATTTGGATACGTATGACTATGTGGAAATGAATACATATTATACGGAGTTCAGTGAGTTTGCATATGCACCCGTGACACAGATTGCAAACATGAAAATCATTGATGAAGAGATTCCAAACAGCCTCACCGACAAACAGAGGGCGCGCATGACAGATCTGCAAAGGGGAATCAAGTATCAAAGCTATGACAGTAAGGACTACAGAAGCAGTATTCATAGCCGGCTGAGAAAAGATACGGAATATGTTGATTATGATTATTGATTATTGTTATTGAGAAGGGAGGCTGCGGCTTCCCTTTTGACATATTGCGACAGGTAATTCGAAAAGCTTTGGAAAAATGCATCATTTTTGCAAAGTTTTACTAATTTATGCATTATATCTTGCCGATTGATATCAGATGTGGTATTATTTCAATGGCGGCAAAACTGTATTGCTTTGAATAATACAGTTGTAATAAATATGACAAATCTGTCATATTTTTTTAACATATGGACAGGGGAGAAGAATGGAAGGGAAGACAATGCAGACCAATTCCAAAAAGAATCCGGAGCCGGTCATTCGGGTGAAGGATTTGTATAAGGTCTACCGTATCGGAGAGAATCGGGTAAGGGCGCTAAATGGCGTGAGCTTCAGTATCAACCGGGGGGAGTTTTGCGCGATTGTAGGAACTTCCGGTTCTGGAAAATCGACACTTTTAAACATGCTTGCCGGGTTGGAAAAACCGACTAAGGGAGAGATTGTGATAACGGGCGAGCATATGGAAACAAAAAACGAGAACCAGCTTGTAAAATTTCGGAGGGAACATATTGGGTTTATTTTTCAATCCTTTAATTTAATGGGGACGATGAACGCGGTAGAGAATGTGGCGCTTCCGCTTACCTTTCAGGGGATTTCCAAAAAAGAGCGGACCAAACGTGCAAAAAAAATGGTTCATATGGTGGGACTTGACAAGTATTGGGACCACAGACCGAACCAAATGTCGGGAGGCCAGCAGCAGCGTGTCGGCGTGGCAAGGGCTTTGGTGGTAAAACCGGAAATTATTTTTGCGGATGAACCTACGGGAAATTTGGATTCCAATACCTCAAAAGAGATTATGAATCTGATGCAGAGTGTGGTGCGGGAGCAGAATCAGACGCTGATTATGGTAACGCATGATAATACGCTGGCAGGCTTTGCGGACCGGATTATCCGGATTGTGGATGGAAAAATTGTTGAGATGATTGATAATACAGCGGGAAAAAGAGAGGAAATTGAGGAGGAGAAACAATGAGACGAATCAAACAGTGGGCACTTATTTTATCGGCGGCAGTACTGCTATGCGGAAATACATGTGCAGTCTTTGCAGCCGAGAATAGCAGTGAGGAAAGCAGCAGTTCGGAAACAGAGAACACAAATCCTGCAACAGCGGAAGACAAAGAGCATGCGGTTGAAAAACTGGATCAGTATTATTCGGACTTGAAGGTGCGCTATAAGCTGTCAAAGAGCAAACTGAAAAAGATGGATGCGATATATGACAATGCCGTATCCTATATGAGGGAGGCAGGACTTAGCGTTTCGGAACTTTCCGATTATGAAAAGGATGCGGAGGGTTATCTTTTAGAGGTTGCAAGGGAGACAACCTCAAGCTCGTCGTCTGATGACAATTCTTCCTCAGACAGCAATAATTCCGCGTCCGAGGAGCAAAGAGACCATATCAGGGGAAAACTGAACAGATATTATACGGATTTGAAAATACGCTACAGCCTCACCGACGAAAAGATAAAAGAAATGGACCGGATTTACAACAGCGCGATGGCGTATATGAGGAACGAGGGGCTTAGCGAAAGCGAGCTGAACACGTATGAGAGCAGCATTGAGGGATATCTTTTGGAAATTGCAAAAGAGAACACAAGCGGTTCGGAAAAATTTTTAATGCTATCGAACGAAGTGCCGATTAGCGACGCGAAATTCGGGGAGCAGACGTTTGTCGTGCTGTCGCTGATTAATCTTGGAAAAACGGATATCACGGATGTCGTGATTACGCCAACGGTTTCCAATGACAGGGCAAAGTGGCCGTTTGACATTAACCAGCCATACGACGCGCAGATGGTACAGCTGATACAGGCGTCAGGCAATACGGCGGACGCGTACAATAAGCGTATGGACATTGGCTGGAATTTTAACGTACGAAAGGATGTAATGACGGGCTGCTATCCGTTGACATTCCATGCTTCTTATTATCAGAGCGGCTCCCTTGTGGAAACCGATATTGTTACTTATATCAACATCAAGGGTTCGAATCCAAGCGATACGCTGATAAAGGATGAGGATAAGCAGAATTCCAACCCGCGAATTATTGTAACGGGTTTTACGACGAATCCGGATACCGTTTACGCAGGTTCTACCTTTATGCTTACCGTCAGCGTGAAAAACACATCTGCGGATACAACCGTTAAGAATGTACTGTTTAATCTTGAGGCAACCGTGGAGGGGAATGATACGACGGCGACTTACGCGGCGTTTTTGCCGACGTCAGGTTCCAGCTCCGTATACACGGGCAGCATTGCGCCCGGAGCGACATATGATATGAGCATTGAAATGGAGGCAAAATCGGATCTTGCGCAGAAACCGTATGTGCTTACCGTCAATATGAAGTACGATACGGATGAGCAGATTAACATCGCGGATACCGCACATGTATCCGTGCCGATTAAGCAGGAGTCCAAGCTTGATACAAGCAGTGCGGAGGTTATGCCGGAGTCTATCGCGGTAGGGGAACAGTCGAATATTATGTTTGATGTCTATAACACCGGAAAGACTACGTTATATAATGTAAAAGTAAGTTACAGGTCGGATATGGTTGATGATGCGTTGACGTATCTTGGAAACATTGCGCCTGGTCAGACCGGGAATGTGGATTCCATGGTGACCGGGATTGCGCCCGACACGGGGGAGGGGATTGTAAAAGCAGTTATAAGTTATGAGGATGAGGCAGGAAATGAGACGCAGGTTGAAAAAGAGATAAACCTGTCCGTCTATGAGATGACTTTCGACGATCCCGGCATGGAGATGGGCGGCGAAGACTTTGGAGGCGGTGAGGAGGAACAAAAGAAGGGGCTTCCGGTTATCGCGGTCATAATCATTGTAGTTGCCGTAATTGCCGTAGTCATCGTGGCTGTTGCAGTCATCCGCAGGAAGAAAAAGGCAAAAAAGCATCAGGAAGACATAGACTTACTGGACGGGGATGATGAATAATGAAGATTTTTGACTTATTGCTGATGAGTATGTCCAATCTGTGGAAACGTAAGCTTCGAACCGTTCTGACCGTACTTGGCGTGGTGATCGGTATTACGTCGATTGTCGTTATGGTGGCGCTTGGAAACGGATTGAAGGAATCCATGCTTGAAAATTACCAGAATTACAGTTCCATGACGCAGATACGGGTAAGTTCCGGCGGATATTATGGAGGAGGCGATCAGACCGAGGAAAAAAAGCTGGATGATGCGCTTGTCAATGAACTGCTGGCAATGGAGCATGTGGATCAGGTTTATCCGCACCTTACGTTTGACGTAATTGCCAAGGCAGGAAGATACATGAGCTGGATTTCGCTGACGGGGATGTCGCAGGAGGAGATGCAGGGATTGAATTTGAAGATTGCACAAGGCAGTCTTCCAGATTCACAGACGGAGCTGAAATTTTTTTACGGACATAGCGTGCTTGTAAATTTTTATGATGAAAAAACAGGCAGCAGTCCTTATTGGGAAGAAGAGAAAGCACCGGATATTGATTTGATGAATGATGCGATATTTTTCATCTTTGATACGGATGCGTACTGGAGTTCACGCAGCGGCGGTTCCCCGGAGGGAGGAACGCCGGTGAAGGCACCCAAAAAGTACATTATAGAAGCGTCAGGACTTATGGAGGGTGAGATTGGCAACTGGGAGAACTATTGCCAGGATGTTATCTGTGATATTGATGCGCTTAAGGCACAGTTAAAGCATATTTTTAAGAAAAAGGCAATTCCCGGTCAGCCGACACGCAAAAACGGGAAACCGTATAATGAGCTCTTTTACTCCGAGATTATCGTACAGGTTGATGATATGGAAAACGTAATGCCGCTTACGCAGACGCTGCAGGATTTGGGATACAATGCGTACAGTTCCGCAGAGTGGATTCAGCAGGAGATGGACAGTATGAACACTATCCAGGCGGTGCTTGGCGCAATCGGTGCGGTTGCAATGCTTGTGGCGGCAATCAGTATCACAAACACGATGATGATGTCCATTTATGAACGGACAAAGGAAATTGGCGTGATGAAGGTGCTTGGCTGCGACATCCACAATATTCAGGCATTGTTTTTGATGGAGGCAGGCTTTATCGGATTTATCGGCGGTGTCGTCGGTGTGGGTTTCAGTTATCTTTTAAGTATCGGGATTAATTCGCTTGTCGCTTCAAGTGAGATGGGGGCGAATATGGGCGTGGCAGGCGCAATCTGCCGGATACCCTTGTGGCTAAGCCCGCTTGCCATTTTGTTTGCCATTGTGATTGGTATGGTGGCAGGCTTTATCCCGTCGCTTCGCGCGATGCGGTTAAGCCCGCTTGCGGCAATCCGAAACGAATAGCCGAATAACGGGCAGCTGAACCTTTGCGTTTTATTCCGCATACACTAATACATCAATGAGTGATGGAAAAGTGTGGGGAATAAACAATGGACAGAATACGGAGAATGCTCGGCTGTGATTTATACGACGTGTCAAAATATACCGGGAGGGGAGTGTATGCCGCTGTGCTTGACAGCGGCATCGCTCCCCATCCTGACCTTCGGGGGCGTGTTGTGGAATTTCACGATTTTACAGGCGAACGGCGGGCGAGAATACAGCAGCGTGGGATGTATGACGACAATGGGCATGGTACGCATGTTTGCGGTATACTCGCTGGAAACGGGGCGGCATCAAGGGGGCGGTACCGGGGAATCGCTCCGGAATGCCAGCTCTTATGTGGAAAGGTGCTCGACAGAAAAGGCGGCGGCAATCTGAAAAATCTTATCCGCGGTTTGGAATGGGTCATCGAACTGAAAAAGAGATATCCGGTCAGGGTGCTCAATATTTCCATTGAGATGGAAAGTGACAATAGCATTGATAAGGATGAGTGGGTGCAGTTTAAAAAATATATGGAAGCGATATGGTTCTCCGGTATTGTAATTGTGGCGGCAGCGGGAAATAAAGGACCGAACCTTATGACGCTTTCCCCGATTGGGGAGTGTGCAAACTGTGTCTGCGTCGGCTGTCACGACGGGGACTACAAGGGGAAGGGAAACAGGCTCTGCAACGAATATTCCAGCCGCGGCCCGGGGAGGGATTTGAACAACATGGTTTCCAATCCGCTTAAAAAACCGGACATTGTGGCACCCGGAACAGATATTGTTTCCTGCAATAATAAATATACGCTCACACCCTACATAGCAAAAAGCGGCACCTCCATGTCTGCACCGATTGTGAGCGGGGCATGTGCGCTGTGCCTGCAAAAATACCCAAATCTTGGCAACCAGGATTTAAGAAGAATGCTCTTAAATTCCGCACAGGATCTTGGTGAGAGCTGGAGCAAGCAGGGTGCGGGAATGCTGCAGATTGGGCAGCTTTTGGCGCGTAAAGTCGTGTGAGTAAAGGTGTGCAAAAAGGAAAAAGCGATGCGATTGAAAAGTATCGCTTTTTGTATTATAATGGGAAGGAAGCATTTGGAAACAGGGAATGGAAACTTTTCGGAGGGAAGAAGATACAATATTAGGAAGGAACATTATGAAAATAAAGACAGTCATTTTTGATCTTGACGGGACACTTTTAGATACTTTGGAGGATTTGACTGATGCAGTCAATCATGCGCTTTTGACATATGACATGCCGAAAAGGGATATCGGCGAAGTACGGCGGTTTGTCGGGAACGGAATCCGCAGGCTGATGGTGCTTGCAGTGCCAGGCGGGGAAGACAATCCCGATTTTGAGGCGGTATTTGCGGAATTTCGCAGGTACTACGATATACATTGCAATGACAAAACGAAGCCGTATGATGGTATTTTAGAACTGATTGACGCGCTTAAGGAAAAAAATATTCAGACTGCCGTTGTGTCAAACAAGGTTGATTCGGCAGTACAGACCTTAAAAAGGCGTTATTTTCCACAGATTGGGGTTGCGGTTGGCGACAGGGAAGGGCTTCGGAGAAAACCCGCGCCGGACAGCGTGTTTATGGCGATGGAGCTATTTCACGCAAAGCAGGCGGAAACCGTGTATGTGGGCGATTCGGAAGTCGATATCGAAACGGCGGCAAATGCAGGAATCAAATGTGTCAGCGTGCTTTGGGGCTTTCGGAACAAAACGCAGCTTTTGGAAAGCGGTGCGAAGATTTTGATAAAGGAACCGTTGGAGCTTTTGGGGTTAATGGAACATGAAACTATATGATAAAAAACAAATAGACTGGAACAATCTTTTATTTGATAATAAAGCGCTTTTTTTACTTCTGCTGCCAATTGTTGTGGAGCAGCTTCTCAATTCCCTGATGGGAATGGTTGACACAATGATGGTATCGACTGTGGGGAGCGAGGCGATTTCTGCGGTATCCCTTGTGGATTCCATCAACAATCTGGTTATTCAGATTTTTTCGGCGATGGCAAGCGGTGCGGCAATCATATGCTCACAGTATATCGGGAGCGGAAACGAAAAGGAGAGCAATCAGGCGGCAAGGCAGGTCGTACTCTCGGTGCTTGTGATTTCGCTTTCCATAATGCTTTTCTGCCTTTTGGGCGGCGAGCGGCTTTTGCGTCTGATATTCGGGGCAGTTGAGGAACCTGTCATGGATAACGCAATCGTCTATTTTGTCATTACGGTGCTTTCCTATCCGTTTCTTGCGCTGTTTAGCGCGGGAGCGGCTTTTTACAGGGCATCGGGGAATGCGAGGTTTCCGATGAAGGTGTCGGTTACTTCCAATATTTTAAATATCACGGGAAACGCAGTGTTTATCTATGTTTTCCGGTGGGGGGCGGCAGGCGCCGCGCTTTCGACGCTGATGTCAAGGGTGTTTTGCACGGCTGTGGTTTTTTACTGTTTGAGAAAGCCGCGACAGGTAATTGTCATAAAGGATTATCTGAAAATCCGTCCGGATATGCCGTTGATTGTAAAAATAATGGCAATCGGTATTCCGTCCGGAATCGAAAACGGTATGTTCCAGTTCGGAAAGCTTGCAATCCAGTCTACCGTTTCCACGATGGGAACCGTGGCAATTGCGGCGCAGGCGATGACCAATATTCTGGAAAGCGTCAACGGCGTTGTCGGAATGGGTGTTGGAATCGGACTGATGACCGTTGCAGGTCAGTGCATCGGCGCGGGCAGAACTGAAGAAACAAAGTATTATATCGTGAAGCTGACAAAGATTGCATGGGTCGGAATCCTGGCTTCCTGCCTGCTTGTATGGGCAATCACAAAGCCTGTGACATGGCTTGCCGGAATGGAGCCACAGTCTGCCGCAATGTGTTTTGAGATGGTGACCGCGATAACCGTTGTAAAGCCTTTATTTTGGGTCGGTTCGTTTGTAATCGCGTATGGGCTTCGTGCGGCAGGGGACGTAAAATTTTCGATGCTGGTTTCGATTATTACAATGTGGGGCTGCCGTGTGGCGCTTTGCATTTTCCTTGTAAAAGCATTCCACATGGGACCGATGGCAGTGTGGATTGGCATGTTTGCCGACTGGGGAATACGCTCCGTCATTTTTGTGCGGCGTTTCACGGGCGGTAAATGGATGCATGCGGATCTGCTTGCAAAAAAATAAACTGCCGGCAATAAGGGGGAAAAAGCAGCCGGCAGTCTGTATCGGGTAACCGTTATAAACGTCCCTGGTATTCAATGCTTGTGATTGTGTTTTGCGTCGCGTCAAAGTGTATGGTGACAGTATAGGATGTGTCGTCGCCTTTGATTTGGATATATTTGACACCGTTTTGGTCAACGGTTGTCTTATGTTTGCAGGCGTCCTTGACTTCCTCGAAAGTGCTGTCCCATGTAATGCCTGACGGAAGGATTAAGGTGGGGGCATCTGACCTGGAGAATTTAAGATTATAAAGTCTTGCGTTTTCAAGCGAGATTTCCGAGGAGCTTTTGTTGATGGGCTGGACGGAGCAAGAGGTCGCGCCGTATCCGTCCGCTGCCTTTTTGCGCATCACGACAGCGGGCGCTACAAGCGTGTCGCCGGGAAGCGTTTTTAAATCGGATTTTGTGGCGCTGTCAAATGCCCAGCCGTTGTCTGTCATGTCGCTGACATACATGGGGAACTGGTAAACCGCGCCGTCTACGGAAAAGCTTAAGCTGCTGATTTCACTGCCCAAAGCATCTGCTGCTGCAGAGAGCTGTTCTTCGGTGGGAATGCCGCCGTTTGATGGTGCGCTGTTGCCGCACGCCGTAACGGCAATCACAACACTTGTGATGCATGCAAGAAAAGAGAAGTGTCTGAATAGTTGTTTTTTCATTGGTACCTCCTGTGAAAAATATTATGTTCAATTCCACAGTATAACACATGGAATTTCAGACTGCAAGGATTAAATAAAGAAACGTTTAGAAGATTTAACTGGAGGATAGTGTGAAAAATAGATTTTTCACACGGCGAATTTGTGCTGACGCTCAAATTTGCGGGCTGTTGGTACATGAGGGATTAATATGTTAAAAGATTTTGTATCCGAATATAAAGAAAAGCTTACAAGCCCTGACGAGGCGGTTAAGGTGATTCAGAGCGGCGACTGGATTGACTATACGAGCTGTGTCGGAAAGCCTGTCCTTTTAGACCGGGCGCTTGCAAAACGGCGTGACGAGCTATATGATGTAAAAATCAGGGGTAATCTGATGTCCGGTCCAATTGAAGCGGTGGAGTGTGACGAACATCAGGAGCATTTTATCTATCACAGCTGGCACTGCTCTTCGTATGAGAGGAAGCTGTGCGACAGGGGGCTTTGCTATTACATTCCGATGGTATTCCACAACAATGCCGCATATTATGAGTTTTTCCTGAAGGTGAATGTGGTGATGGTAAGCGTGTCGCCGATGGACAAGCACGGGTATTTTAATTTTTCTGCCAATACGGGTGTTGCGGCGCCGATTACACGTATGGCGGACATTGTCATCGTGGAAGTCAACGAAAATCTCCCGAAGGTGCATGGTGGCTATGACGAGTGCATTCATATCTCCGATGTGGATTATATCGTGGAGGGGGAACATGAGCCGTTTGCACAGGAAACACTGCCTGTGGTGACCCAGATTGACAGGAAAATCGCCGCAAACATTCTTCCTTACATTGTGGATGGGGCAACTTTGCAGCTTGGCGTCGGCAGTATGCCAAACGCGCTTGGTGAGCTGATTGCGGAGTCGGATTTAAAAGACTTGGGAATGCACACGGAGCTTTGCTCGGACGCATACTTAAGCCTGTATAAGGCGGGGAAGCTCACAAACAGGCGAAAGAGCATCGACAAGGGAAAAGGCGTTTTTGGCTGTGCGGTCGGATCGGCAAAGCTGTACGAGTGGATTGACGATAATCACGGTGTTGCGGCATATCCCCTGGAGTACGTCAACCGTCCAAGTGTTATTGCACAGATTGACAATATGGTATCCATTAATAGCTGTGTGTCGGTTGACCTCTACGGTCAGGTCGCGGCGGAAAGCTCCGGCTCAAGGCAGATTAGCGGAACAGGGGGACAGCTCGATTTCCTGATTGGGGCCTCCGCTTCAAGGGGAGGCAAGGCGTTTATCTGTATGAGTTCCGTGTACAAGGATAAGAAAGGCGTGTATCATTCGCGCGTACGTCCGCAGTTTGACGGGGATATCATCACTTCGCCGCGCAGTCAGGTATACTTCCTTGTAACGGAGTACGGCGCGGTCAATTTGGAGGGACGTTCTACGTGGGAGCGCGCAGAGGCGCTGATTTCCATAGCCCATCCTGATTTCAGGGAGACACTGATCCGGGAAGCGCAGCAGCGCAAAATCTGGCGCAGGAGTAATAAGCGATAAAAGTATTTGACAATCATTTAACAAAATTGTATACTTAAGAGAGTACTTTTTTTAAACGCAAACATGATTAATATATGGAGGTGTAG
>DKYC01000041.1:26916-27113 GCA_002492295.1 Lachnospiraceae bacterium UBA7110 | reverse complement strand
TGATTAATATATGGAGGTGTAGGCTTGTGGATGATAAGAACATATCACAGGCGGTAATCGCAAGGCTTCCGAGATACTACAGATACCTCGGAGATTTAAAGGACAATGGAGTAGAGCGGATATCCTCACAGGATTTAAGTAAACTGATGAAAGTCACCGCGTCGCAGATACGGCAGGACTTTAATAATTTTGGCGGG
>DKYC01000041.1:1049-26639 GCA_002492295.1 Lachnospiraceae bacterium UBA7110 | reverse complement strand
GGACTTTAATAATTTTGGCGGGTTCGGACAGCAGGGATACGGCTATAATGTGGAGTATCTTTATAATGAAATCGCAAAAATACTCGGACTCAATGAGAAGCACAATCTTGTCATCATAGGGGCTGGAAACCTGGGGCAGGCGCTTGCAAATTATATGAATTTTGAGCGCCGGGGATTTATCGTGAAGGGTATTTTTGACAACAATCCTGCAATCTGCGGGAAAGAGGTCAGAAACATCCATGTGCAGCATGTAGATAAGCTCGAGGAATTTATTAAGAAGAATGATGTTGACATTGCAGTGCTCACCATACCCAAAGAGGGTGCGGTGAAGACTGCCGAGGTGCTTGCGAAATGCGGTATCAAGGCGATTTGGAATTTTGCCCATGTGGACTTAAACGTTCCGGATAGTATTGTTGTGGAAAACGTGCATCTTTCGGACAGTCTGATGAAGCTTTCTTATGGTATTGTAAATTATGGTATTGTAAATAAGAAATAACACGGATAAACAGGTTCTTTACAACAGGAAAAAGAAGGTGATGCGATGCCACAGGAGGACGAATTTTTCAAAGAGGCGCTGATTGGGAAAAAGATACCAATCCTGACATTGGATAATCAGTGGCATAAACTGTTTACACAGACAGGTGAGAATGAAGAAATCCAAATGCTTGAGGATAAGCTCAATGACGCGTTAAAGCGTCAGGGAAAGCTTAATACCGAAATCAAAAGTCTTAGTGCTTACAAAAAGAAGGTTCTGACGGAAATTGTAAGCATCATGGAGCTGCCGGACAGTAATTCAAAAGAAAAAAAGATGTCTGAAAAAAAGCGCATTATTGAGGAAACAAACCAAAAGATTGAGGAATATAATGATGAGCTGATGGAGCTGCCTAAGCAGATAGATGAGGCAAATTTCAATCTGATGCTTGCTTCGATGCGTGTATGTTACGCTAAAATACAACAGAATGTGTCCGATATTGATGAAATCAACCAGTGGGTAGCGGCATTTCGTGTAAAATTAAAGAAACAAATCCTTTTAAAGCAGAAAAAAGAAATATGGAATGATGAAATGTATTCCTATATGCATTCCATATTCGGACCTGACGTGATTGATGTGTTTGACATGAAATATAATCCGAAAAATGTGCTGAATAAGGAGACCGACCTGATTGGCAAAATCAGTACGGACGAGGAAAAAGGAACAAACGCCCAAACCTGAAAAGGAGGGCGTTTTTTAAGAAGGGAAGAAACGCTTTATGGAATATGTGCTGACGGCTGCGGAGATGAAAAAGTGTGATGAGACCGCCATCAGGGAATATGGTATCGCGTCCCTTGTGCTGATGGAACGGGCGGCGCTTGAAGCGGCAAATGCGGTGATTGCAAAATACGGGAAAGAGATTTATGTGGGCGTGGTTGCAGGCTGCGGAAACAACGGTGGCGACGGTATCGCGATTGCCCGCATTTTACAGGAGCATGGAATCCGCGTGGAAATCAACATGGTAGGCGAGAATAAAAAGCTTACGGACGAAACAAAAATACAGCTTGAGACTGCTAAAAAACTGAATATTCCGGTTTACTACGGAATAGAGCACACGCTTTATGATGTTATTATTGACGCGATATTCGGCATCGGCATTACGAGGACTGTGGAAGGAAAATACAGAAAAGCGATTGAGGAAATCAACGCGTCAAAGGCGCATGTGGTGGCAGTGGATATTCCTTCCGGCGTCAATACGGATGACGGAAGGATTATGGGATGTGCCGTTAAAGCGGATATGACGGTCACGTTTGCTTACCGGAAAACGGGTTTGATGCTTTACCCAGGGGCATCCTGTGCAGGGGAGGTGCTCTGTGTCCCGATTGGTATTCCGCGCAGTCTGACGGATAAAAAACGCACAGGCGTGGTGACTTTTACGGACAAAGAAGTCGATTTGAAGCTGCCTGACAGGAGTCCGTCGGGAAATAAGGGAACCTTTGGAAAGGTGCTTTTGGCAGCAGGTTCAAGGAGCATGGGAGGCGCATGCCAGCTTTCGGCGCTTGCGGCATACCGAATCGGTGCGGGGATGGTACGTGTGTTTACGGCGAAGGAAAACAGGGAAAGTCTGTTAAGAAAGCTGCCGGAGGCAATCGTGGATACCTATGCGGATATGGATGATGCATCCGCTTTAAGCGAGCGGGAGCGGCAGATATTGCTTGACGGTTTGGAATGGGCGGATGTCATTGCAATAGGACCGGGACTTTCGATGTCGGAGCGGGCATCTGATATTTTAAAGACCGTGTTGGGGCACTGCGGCAAACCTTTGGTAATGGATGCCGACGCGCTGAATTTACTGGCAAAAAATGACGCGCTTTTAAGGGAACTGGAGTTTGGACGCAGAAAAACGGATGCCGGCATTGTACTGACACCGCATCTTGGGGAGTTTGCAAGACTGATGAAGCATCCGGTATCGGAAATCAAGAAGGATCTTCTTGGAGCCTGCAAGTCCTTTACGAAAAAGTATGACGTATCGCTGGTGTGCAAGGATGCAAGGACCGTGATTACAAAAAGGGGAAAGTTAACGTATCTGAATTCCAGCGGAAATAACGGCATGGCTACGGCAGGCTCGGGCGATGTGCTTACCGGAATCATATCCGGACTTTTGGCACAGGGGATGACAGGCTTTGAGGCGGCGGTAATCGGCGCATATGCGCATGGACTTGCGGGGGATTATGCAAGGGAGCACGCATCGTCTTATTATATTATGGCACAGGATATCATTCATTCCTTAAAATATCTGTAATGATACCGGCATAGGGGGAAAATCAGGATGGAACATTATGACAGGGTATGGGCGGAAATCGACCTTAATGCAATCGCTTTTAATATAGAAAGCATTAAAAAACAAATTCATGGACAAACGCAAATTGTGGCAGTCATCAAGGCTGACGGATATGGGCACGGAGCCGTTCCGATTGCCCAAATGCTGGAAACCGACAGCCGTGTTTGGGGCTATGCGGTCGCAACGGCGCAAGAGGCAATGACGCTTCGGCAAAATGGAATAAAGAAACCGGTGCTGATATTGGCATATACGTTTCCCTCCGCGTATGGGGAACTTATTCAAAATGACATCCGTCTGACTGCATTTACGCTCGAGATGGCGCAAGACATGTCAAAAGAGGCTGTAAGGCAGAAAAAACGCTGCAGGGTGCATATCAAGATGGATACGGGTATGACAAGAATCGGAATGCAGCCGGACGGCGACAGCATATCCGTTATCAAACAGATTGCGGCACTTGAACATATTGAAATAGAGGGAATTTTCACGCATTTTGCAAGAGCTGATGAAACGGACCGGACAAAGGCATATGAACAGCTTCGGCAGTTTCAGGACTTTACTGCCCGGCTTGAGGAAACAGCGGGACTTCGAATCCCAATGAAGCATTGCTCAAACAGCGCCGGAATTGTGGAAATGCCGGAGGCAAATATGGATGCGGTGCGTGCGGGGATTATTTTGTACGGACTTTGGCCTTCGGATGAGGTAAGGCAGCACGGGAAAATTGTGCTTAGACCGTCGCTTGGACTGAAATCGAGAATTGTCTTTATAAAAACAGTGCCTGCGGGAAGGGAAATAAGTTATGGCGGCACGTTTACGACGAAGCGCAGTACACGTGTTGCAACCATATGTGTCGGATACGGGGACGGCTATCCGAGAAGCCTTTCCAATAAAGGGTATGTGCTGGTAAACGGTCAGAGGGCACCCATTCTAGGGCGTGTCTGCATGGATCAGTTTATGGTTGACATAACAGACATAAAAGGAACGGTGCAGACGCAAGACGAAGTTACGTTAATCGGTAAGGACATGGGTGAGGAAATCACAATGGAAGCGCTGGGTGAGCTTTCCGGACGTTTTAACTATGAGCTGGCCTGCGACCTGGGGAAGCGTATTCCGCGTGTTTATTTAAAAAAATAATTTTATTTTCATGGTAATCTTTCCATCAACTGTATAAATCCATTCAAGGCAGGCAAAAATAGGATTGTGGCCAAAAGACACAGGAATGGATTTATGACGGACAGCATGGAGGATTGTTATGAAACGAGGAGATATTTATTATGCAGATTTAAGACCGGTTGTGGGATCTGAGCAGGGAGGCGTCAGACCTGTGCTGATTATCCAAAATGATGTGGGCAACAGACACAGCCCGACCGTAATCTGCGCGGCGATTACTTCAAAGATGAATAAGGCGAACCTGCCGACACATATAGAGATTAATGCGGGAGATATGGTGAAGGACTCTGTCATTTTGCTGGAGCAGCTTCGCACGATAGACAAAAAACGCTTGAAGGATAAGGTATGTCATCTTGACAACCCTGTTATGCAGAGGGTAAACAGAGCCTTGCAAATCAGCCTTGAGCTTGATACATAAGGCTTTGGAAGCATATGCTGGTGATGACAAAAAGAGAAGTGTTTCGGGGAAATCCGTAAAAGGAAAAAACATGTGTTTGCAAATATTGCCAAATAACACAGATTGATATTGACGTTTTAAGGCAGTAATGTTATATTAGTTAGGTGTAGTCTGCATATTTTATGCAGATTACACCTTTGTTGTTGGTAAAACACGGGAACATATTGAAAAAGGAGATAAATATCAATGGACGATGGAGATGCTTCCGCCTTTCGTATTCTTTTGTTTTTCGCGTTGCTTTTTATTGAGGCGGTTCTTACAGGTTTTCATAAGGCAATTCATTTAATGAACGAAAAAGAAATTGAGCGGAAGGCAGTGGAAGAAAAGGATAAGCGGTCTGTTCTTTTGAACAATATCATGGTGCGCGCCACGATATATATTAATTCAATTCAAATGATTATCACACTGATTGATTTAATAATGGGCTGTTATTTTCTTCCAAGGTGGATGCGTTTTTTTGAAGGCTGGTTATCGGGCCTGTCTTTGGCGGGCAGCTTTCGTGAAGGGTTCCTTCACTGGACGGCGCTGATTATGGCGACTTTTTGCCTGATGTATATACTGCTTACGTTTGGAATCCTGCTTCCCAAAAAACTTGCGCAGCGATTCCCCGACGCATGGGCATACCGCTTTATCAGATACATCCAGTTCCTAAGAACCGCGCTTTATCCGCTTACGGGAATTGTTGCAGTTTCGGCAAATACGTTCCTGCGGCTTTTGGGATTTCGGACTTCTGACGAGCAGAATGAAGTGACGGAAGAGGAAATCATTTCCATGGTAAATGAAGGTCATGAGCTTGGCGTGCTTGAGGCGGGCGAGGTTGAAATGATTACCAATATATTTGAATTTGGCGATAAAGAAGCAAGCGATATTATGACGCACAGAAACAATATTACGGCAATTGACAGCCAGATGCCGTTTAAGGAAGCGCTTAATTTTATGCTGAAGGAGAGCAACAGCAGGTATCCGGTTTTTGAGGAAAACCTTGACCATATCGTAGGCGTGCTGTATCTGAAGGATGCCATGCGCATACATACTTCGGATGAAGGTCTTAACCGTCCTGTGGGAAGCGTGGAGGGGCTGATCAGGGAGGCGGTGTTTGTGCCGGAAACCAAAAATATAGACGATCTGTTTCGCAGCATGCAGTCCGGAAAAAACCAGATGGTTATCGTAATGGATGAATACGGACAAACCTCAGGACTTGTTACGATGGAAGACATCCTTGAGGAAATCGTCGGAAATATTATGGACGAGTATGATCCGGAAGAAAACCATATAGAGGAAAAAGGCGAAAACGAATACATTATAGAGGGAATGACAAAACTTGAGGATTTGCGGGAGCGCTTCGAGATTGATTTTGGCGAAACGGAGTTTGAAACCTTAAACGGGTTCTTGATATCGAAGCTGGACAGGATTCCGGAAGAGGACGAGGATACGGAGCTTTTGATTGACGGGTATAAATTCAAGATTTTAAAGGTTGAAAAAAATGTCATACAGTCAGTGCTTGTGACAAAGGCAGCTGCCGATAAGATACAGACGGATTTGGAAGAGGAAGAATAAAAATTAAGATAAAAAGGAGAAGTAAAAGATGTCAGGACATTCAAAATTTGCGAACATTAAACACAAAAAAGAGAAAAATGATGCGGCAAAGGGTAAGGTTTTTACCATTATAGGACGTGAGATTGCAGTTGCAGTAAAAGAAGGCGGACCAGATCCTGCCAATAACTTTAAGCTTGCGCAGGTAATTGCAAAGGCAAAGGCAAACAATATGCCGAATGACACGATTGACCGTGGGATAAAAAAGGCGGCAGGTGATGCGAACGCAGTCAATTATGAGCATGTAACATATGAGGGATACGGTCCCAACGGCATTGCGATTATTGTGGATGCGCTGACCGATAATAAAAACAGGACGGCGGCAAATGTCAGAAGCGCCTTTACTAAAGGAAACGGAAGTATTGGCACGCAGGGGTGTGTTTCCTTTATGTTTGACAAAAAAGGACAGATTATTATTGACAAGGAAGAGTGTGACATGGGTGCCGATGATCTGATGATGATGGCGCTTGATGCGGGAGCGGAGGACTTCTCGGAGGAGGAGGACAGCTTTGAGGTTATTACGGCGCCGGATGATTTTGACGCGGTATACAAGGCTCTGGAGGAAAACAGGATTACAATGGCAAGTGCGGAGGTTACGATGATTCCGCAAAATTACGTGGAGCTTACGGATGAAAACGCAATCAAGTCATTGAACAGAACGCTTGATCTCCTTGACGAGGATGATGATGTGCAGGCGGTATATCATAACTGGGACGAGTAGGTTTTATGGTTCGGCTGAAAAATGACAATTTTTCCATTGCCCAGATTTGCAGGTCGGGTCAGTGTTTCCGGATGGATATTCTTGGGAATAAAAGGGCGGAGGCAATCGGGCTTGTAGCATTTGGAAAGTATCTTGAAGTATTTCAGGAGGGGAATGAAATCTCCCTTGACTGTACACAGGAGGATTATGACCATATATGGAAATCCTATTTTGACATGGATACGGATTATGCTAAGATTATCAGCCGTATTGACGCCACGGACAGCTATCTGATGTCGGCGGCAGCTTTTGGCTCGGGAATACGGATTTTGCGTCAGGATTTGTGGGAAATGATTATTTCCTTTATTATTTCACAGCAGAACCATATCAAACGGATCCGCAGGTGCATTCGTCTTTTGTGTGAGCGGTACGGGGAAAAAAGAGTTGCCCCAAATGGTGTGGAGTATTATGTTTTTCCGACACCGAAGGCACTCTCACAGGCCCGCATAGAAGACTTGTATGCCTGCAATCTTGGGTACAGGAGCAGGTACATATATGAGACAGCCAATGCCGTGCTGCACCGGGAAATTAATATGGAAAAGCTTGCCGGTGCCTGCTATGCGGATGCCAGCAGGGAGCTTTTGAAGCTGTGCGGGGTAGGTGCAAAAGTTGCGGACTGTATCTGTCTTTTTGCGCTCCATAAAATGGAAGCATTCCCGAAGGATACGCATATCAATAAGGTGCTTGCGGCACGGTACCCCAATGGATTTCCGTTTGACAGGTACCATGATTGCGGCGGTGTCCTCCAACAGTATCTGTTCTTTTATCACCTTAACGGTATGTCCTGATAAAAAACAGGGGGATAAAAAATAAGAAAAATAGGATGGAACACTTGCAATCGAAACTGTTTTGTGGTAAATTACTAATGTTGCGAAGAAAGAGATGGTCCTCTGGTACGAGTCATTGAAAACGGATATTGGAAACAGATGATGTGAAAGTATTAAGAACGTCGAAATAACAAGGAGGCATAGCAGATGAACGAAATTATTAGGGAAATTGAGAAAGAGCAGTTAAAGGAACACGTTGACAGCTTCAGGGTTGGCGATACGGTAAAAGTATACGGTAAGATTAAAGAGGGTAACCGTGAGAGAATACAGATTTTTGAAGGTACCGTATTAAAGATTCAGGGCGGCAGCAACCGTGAGACATTCACCGTCAGAAAGATTTCAAACGGTGTCGGCGTTGAGAAGACATGGCCGATGCATTCTCCGAATGTTGAGAAGGTGGAAGTGGTAAGGTTAGGTAAGGTCAGACGTGCAAAATTAAACTACTTAAGACAGCGTGTTGGTAAGAGGGCAAAGGTTAAGGAATTAGTGAAATAATAAGGATTGGTTCATATGACGGAGCTTGGCAACAGGCTCCGTTTTTACAAATGGAAACAAGCGCAAAAAGAGGATTTTTATTGTGGCAAGGAGAAAAGGACTGAGTTTTTACCAAAAAAAGAAAAAGATTAACGTCGTGGTTATCAGGGAAATCCTGAGCTGGATTTTTTGGATTTTTGCGTCGATGCTTGTGGCTGTTGTAACGATGTTCTGCGTTGGCATGAGAACAAGCGTAATCGGTTCTTCGATGGAGCCAAGCCTCTATAACGGTCAGAAAATATTTTTAAACAGAGTGATATACGGTGTGTCGTCTCCAAAGGAAGGCGATGTGGTCGTGTTTCTCCCAAACGGTAATGAAAAATCGCATTATTACGTGAAACGCGTGGTAGGTGTGCCGGGAGATACACTATACATAAAAAATGGAATTTTATATGTGAACGGCGAGAGCGTGGAGGAGTACTTTAATGACCGGATTGCGGAACCGGGAACTTTGGCGGACGAGGTGACGCTTGGCGAGGATGAATATTTTGTGATTGGCGATAACTGTAATAACAGCGAGGACAGCCGTTCAGCGAATATCGGAACGGTCAAGAAGGAATATATCATTGGAAAGGCATGGTTTAAGATGGCATCAGGGGACAGTGATATCGGATTTGTGGAATAGGATGCAAAAAAGGGGGCGGCGATGGCGAATTATCAATGGTATCCGGGACATATGACGAAGGCAAAGCGGATGATGGAGGAGAATATCAGGCTGATTGATCTGGTGATTGAGCTGGTGGACGCGCGTATACCGCTAAGCAGCCGCAATCCGGACATCGATGTGCTCGGGAAAAATAAGGCAAGGATTATTCTGCTGAATAAGTCGGATCTTGCGGATACGAAAAAGAATAAAACGTGGGTGAAATATTTTACGGATAAGGGGTTCCATGTGCTTGAGATGAATTCGAAGACGGGCGCGGGAATCAAAGCCATTCAGGGAATCGTGCAGGAGGCATGTAAGGAAAAGCTGGAACGCGACAGAAAGCGTGGGATTTTAAACCGTCCGGTGCGTGCAATGGTAGTGGGAATACCAAATGTGGGGAAATCCACGTTTATCAATTCCTTTGCGGGAAAAGCGTGCGCTAAGACAGGCAATAAACCGGGCGTTACAAGGGGAAAGCAGTGGATCCGGCTGAATAAGGGACTGGAGCTTTTGGATACGCCGGGGATTTTGTGGCCGAAGTTTGAGGATCAGGCGGTGGGACTCCGCCTTGCGATGATTGGTTCCATGAACGACGAGATTATTCATTTGGATGAGCTTGCCTATCAGCTGATTGTTTTTTTGCGTGCGGAATATCCCGGATTGCTTGAAAAACGCTATGGGATAGTGCTTACCGAAGAGCAGGATGCATATGATGCAATAAAATCTGTGTGTATCGCTAAAAAATGCTTTCTAAAAGGAGAAGAACTTGATATAATGAAATCGTCAGCAATGATTGTTGACGATTTTCGAAACGGAAAAATAGGAAAAATTACATTGGAGATGCCATAAAATGGAAACAGGGGAAAGTAAATTAAAAAGTATTATGAAAGAAATTTTAAGTACCAGTATTTATCTTTTGCTGGTACTTTGTGCCGCATATCTGATTGTTACTTATGTGGGACAGCGCACGCAGGTGAGCGGAGGCAGCATGGAGAACACGTTAAGTAATGAGGATCATCTGCTGGTCGACAAGATATCCTACCGGTTTACGGATCCGGAGCGGTTTGACATCATTGTGTTCCCGTTTCAGTATGATAAGGAAACGTATTACATAAAACGTATCATCGGGATGCCGGGCGAGACGGTCCGGATTGACGAGGACGGAAACATTTATATTAATGAGGAACTTTTGGAGGAGGATTATGGAAGGGAAGTCATTGAAAATCCGGGCAGGGCGATTGAACCGGTTGTGCTTGGGGATGATGAATATTTTGTCATGGGCGATAACAGGAATAACAGCTCTGACAGCAGGGACCCTTCCGTGGGAAATATCCACCGGAACGATATCATCGGCAGGGCATTTATCAGGATATGGCCTTTATCGAAATTTGGCATATTGAAGCATCAGTAGATTACCTGTAAAGGGGAAAGGCAGTACAATGGAGAAAAAAATAGGCGACATAAAAAACGAATTGATGGCAGCAAACGAAAGCGAGCTGCCTGTTTTTGTGGAATGCTACGCACGGGATGAACGAAGCGGTGTAAAGACGCTTGTCGAAAGGGCAAGGAAGCGCATGGAGGCATATGAACGCGAGCTGCAGCGCATCGAGGCTTTGCGGAAGTATGAACGCGAGTATGCGGCGTGCGGCTATATCTGTGGGATTGACGAGGCGGGACGGGGACCGCTTGCGGGACCCGTGGTGGCAGGTGCGGTTATTCTGCCTGCGGACTGCAGGATCCTTTATCTGAATGATTCCAAGCAGTTGAGCGTCAGGAAACGGGAGGAGCTTTATACGGTGATCCTGCACGAGGCTGTGGCTGTGGGCGTTGGATGCGTGCCGCATACACGTATTGATGAGATTAATATTCTGCAGGCAACCTATGAAGCGATGCGGGAAGCTATAAACAGGCTTGGGGTAAAACCCGATATATTATTAAATGACGCGGTGACGATACCGGGTGTTTCCATCAGACAGGTTCCGATTATCAAAGGGGATGCCAAGAGCATTTCCATAGCGGCGGCAAGCATTGTGGCAAAGGTCACAAGGGACAGGATGATGATGGAGTACGACAAGCTTTATCCGGAGTATCATTTTGCCCAAAATAAAGGGTATGGTGCCGCGGCGCATATTGAGGCACTGAAAAAGTACGGGCCGTCGCCGATTCACAGAACAAGCTTTATCGGAAACTTTGTGGGGTTCTAAATCAGAATATCTTTAACGCTTGGGGGGATTTTTATGGACAGCTTTTTGTCAGGATTTTCGCGCGGTTATACGGGAACTGTAGGAACAGGCTATACTACGGGAAGCGTGTCGGGGACGGCGCCTGCGGCAGGCGGACAGAATGTGGATGTGACACAGTTAAAGCCGGGCGACACCTTTCAGGGGGAGATTACTTCGGTAAACGGAGAGGATGTGCAGATTCAGCTTGCAAACGGTCAGTACATGGCGGCAAAGCTTGAGCGGGATGTGCAGTTGGCTTTGGGGCAGGTGATGAATCTGCAGGTACAGTCAAATAAAGATAACCGCGTGGTGCTAAAGCCTGTCTATGATGGAAGAGCGCAGATGCTGCGTGTGGGAGAGGCGGCGCTTCGTGCGGCAAATATGGCATTGAATGAAAAAAATCTGCAGCTTGTTTCGAAGCTGCTTGAAAACGGAATGTCGATTGATAAAAATACGCTGATGACATATAAGCGGCTGGCATTACAAAATTCGCAGATTGATTTGTCCAATATCATAAAGCTGAATAAGCTGCAGCTTCCGGTGACGCAGGAGAATGCAAGGCAGTTGCAGAATTATCAGAATTTGGAGCATAAGATTTTGGACGGCGTGAAGGCTGCGGCAGACGAGCTTGTAAAGACGTTTGACAGTCTTTTGGGGGAAAGTGTGCCGTTTTCCAATGTTCCGGCAGGGGCGCTTGAAAACGGGGCGAAGTTTATGGAGCAGGTTCTTACGCTTTTGGGCGGAGAGGACGCGCAGGAAAATGCATCTGCTGCCAAAGCGGGGGAAAACGGGGCTGCGGCAGAAACCGTGAACGGGGAAACCGGTCAGAATACGGCAGGCACGGCAAATACCGGAAATACTGAAAATACAGTAAATATGGCAAACACAGCAAATACGGTAAATGGGGAAATGCAGGAGGGTACGAAGACCGTTCTCAATGCTTTATCCCCAAATAAGGAACACACGGCTTTGGATAAAGTGCAGGAGCAGATGCCAAAAGGGGAGGAGCAGATGCCAAAAGGGGAGGAGCCGTATTTGGACAGAAATTTGGATAAAAGGGTAGAGAATGGCGCGGATAACCAGTTGGCTGATGAAGTCAAAAACACGGCTGAAAAGGAAACGCAGACAAAGCAGATGCCTTCCGCAAATGCTGACAGTGCTGCAAAGGGCACAGAAGGGGATACAGCCGTCAGGGAATTTGCCGTCCGGTTAAAGGGAGAGAAGCCGGAACAGATACCGGATAAAGTCATCCAATATATTAATAGCAATAAGACAGGCATCAGGGAACTGAAGCAGCTTCTGCTGGATACGGAGCTTGGAAAAATGCTTACGGCGGAGCAGAAGGCAAAGATATTCCATTCGGAGCCGTTTAAGAGCATGTTGAAGGACGGGCTGCATAGACAGTGGACACTTACGCCGGAGGAAATCGCAAAAGAGGGAAAGGTTGAGGAGTTTTACCAAAAGCTGATGCGGGAGTCAGGACAGCTTTCCAGGCTGATAAACGAAACGCTGCAGTCAGGTCCGCAGTCCGCACACGCGCCGCAGGCAAAGGCGATGGGAAATATTGCCGAGAATGTGGAATTTATCAATCAGATGAACCAGATGTTTAATTACGTGCAGCTTCCGTTAAAGCTTGGAAACGCACAGGCGCACGGTGATTTGTATGTGTATACGAACAAAAAAAACATGGCGCGCAGGGACGGGCTGCTTACGGCATTTCTGCACTTGGATATGGATTATCTTGGCTCCCTTGACGTGAGCATTGCGTTACAGACAGAAAAGGGGCAGGTCACGACAAAATTTTATTTGGATGAGGATTCGATTGCGCTGGTTGAAGCCCATATCGGGGAGCTGGGAGCACGGCTTGAGAAGAAGGGATATCATTGTAAAAACATGCTGTTGGAAAAGGATGAAGATAAGACAGTGCTTGAGCATATAGAGGAACAGGTGGCGGCAGGGAGCGCGGTACTCAGCTACCAGACGTTTGACACGAGAGCATAATAGAAAAGCCATAGGTTTTGCGATTCGCAAATTTGTATACAGGCTCAAATCCGCGCCTATATAGTGAAGGGGTGTGACAGACAATGGCAGACGACAAAAAGAAAAAGGTAAAGCAGGCAGTCGCGCTGGAATACGATCCGTCGGACAGTGCGCCGAAAGTTATTGCGATGGGGCGTGGTGCGCTTGCAGAGAAGATTATTGAGCAGGCCAGGCAGGCCGAGGTTCCGGTGCATAAGGATGATAAGCTTGCGGATACGCTCTCGAAGCTGCAGATTGGGGACATGATACCTCCGGAATTATATGAGGTAGTGGCGGAAATCCTTGTATTTGTGGACGGCATGGATAAAATAAAGGCAAAAATTGCGGCGCATCAGAACCGTAAAAAATAAAGTTGGAGCATTTTATGAATACCAGGAAAAAGGGTGCCGAGTACGAGCAGGCAGCGGCAGGATACCTGCAGCAATTCGGCGTGAAAATATTGGAACGCAATTATAGAAGCCGCAGGGGGGAAATCGACCTGATTGGCAAGGACGGTGTGTATACGGTGTTTTTTGAAGTAAAGTACCGCAGGGATGATAGGAAGGGTGCGCCTGCGGAGGCAGTCAATTTTGCAAAGCAGAAGACGATATGCCGCGTGGCGGATTACTACCGTATGACACACGGCATGGGGGAGTTTTCGGCGGTGCGTTATGATGTGGTAGCAATAGAAGGAATTGGCGGGGAGAAGATTACGTGGTACCGGAATGCGTTTCCGCACAGATATACCTGACACGAATGTCATAATCAGGCATGTGTGTTTTAGGACGGATGCCGAAAGGAATGCGGCGGATTTTGCAGGAACGCAGGATGTGGTGAAAGGAGCGTGGGTAATTGATGAAGGCAGAGGGTATCGTCAGACAGGGAAGCAGAAATACATGCCGGTTGGCATCAGATAAGGAGAACCCCCAAATGACTTATCTTACGTTTGCGAAGATTGCGCAGACAGGGATTGTGGAGCATATGCTCACAACGAGGATGGGCGGCGTCAGCACAGGTGATACAGCGACGCTGAATTTCAGTTATACGCGGGGCGACAAAAAAGAGCATGTGGATGAAAATTTCCAAAGGGCTGCGGCGCATTTTGGAAGAAGGGCGGAGGATATTGTATGCTCACAGCAGACACATACGACAAATGTGCGCAAGGTCACTTCTTCTGACAAGGGAAAGGGCGTTACACGGAAACAGGATTATACGGATGTGGACGGTCTGATTACTAATGAGCGCGGAATTATCCTTGCAACCTTTTTTGCGGACTGTGTGCCGTTATTTATTGTTGACCAAGTCAGTCATTCAATAGGTCTGTCGCATTCCGGATGGCGCGGTACGGTGGGGAAGATGGGAAAGGTTACCTTAGACTGTATGGCGCACGAATACGGAACAAGGGCAGAGGATGTGCGGGTGGCGATTGCGCCTTCAATCTGTCAGCGCTGTTATGAGGTGAGTGAGGATGTTGCGCTTGCTTTTGGGGCGGCATTTCCCCCCAATGATGGCATGGCACGCGAATACCTTGCGCGGTATCGGGAGGACATTTCAGAAAAGGATGTCAGGGACTGCCTTCTTTACCAAAAGGATAACGGAAAGTATCAGCTGAATTTGTGGTATGCGAATTTCAGGGTATTTCGTGATGCGGGAGTGCCGGATGAAAACATCGAGGTGACGGATGTGTGTACCTGCTGTAATCCGAAGCTTCTGTTCAGCCACAGGGCAAGCAGAGGAAGGCGTGGGAATTTGGGCGCGTTTATGATGCTGAAGTAACAGTGCCTTTTGGAAAGTGAGGAGATATTTATGAAGGATTTTAACAAAAAAATGGCTCCGCGAAAAAGCTTTGATACGGAAAACTGGTTTATTGAGAGTTACCGCAGGCATAAGGGACACCCGATGAAGATTTTGCTTTCCTTATACAGGGGAAACTATCATAAATTTGTCATGGCGGTGGTCTGCTTTTTTATTAAGCACGCCTGCGTGTGGGTACTGCCGATTGTGACAGCGAACATTATCAATGATGTCACAGGCCAAAACCCGGATACGGTGAGGAATATTATCTTTTATACGATATTTGAGGGCATTTTAATTGCAATTAATGTTCCGATGAATTATCTGTATACTGCGTATAAAAGCCTTGCGACGCGTTACGTGGAGACGGGGCTTCGCAAAGCGCTGGTGCGCAAACTGCAGCAGCTGTCGATTTCATATCATGTTGAAACACAGTCGGGACGGCTGCATTCAAAAATCATGCGTGATGTGGAGGCGGTGGAAACGCTTTCGACGCAGATGTTTTTGAGTATTTTAAACATTGCGCTCAATATTGCGGTGGCACTTGTGGTAACAGGCGCTAAGAGCAGGACGGTACTGGTGTTTTTTGTCTTCGCGGCACCGGTGGCGGCGGTGACGATGGTATCATTCCGCAATATCATGCGCAGGCGCAATACCGAGTTCCGTAAGGAAATGGAGGAAACGTCGGCGCGTATTATGGAGATGGTGCAGCTCGTGCCTGTGACGAGGGCGCACGCGTTGGAGGATAAAGAGGCGGATAAAATGAGTGCGCAGCTTCTTGCAGTGGCGGAGAAGGGCTATCGGCTGGATGTGGTGCAGGCGCTCTTTGGCTCGGTCGGCTGGGCAATTTTCCAGCTTTTTCAGGTGGTGTGCCTTGCCTTTACGGGATATCTTGCAATCAGGGGCAGCATTCAGGTAGGGGACATTACGCTTTATCAGAGTTATTTTGCGACGGTGGTCAATCAGGTGTCGGCGATTGTGACGCTGCTTCCGACCATTACAAAGGGAATCGAATCCGTAAACTCGATTGGAGAAGTGCTTTTGTCGGAGGATATCGAGCACAACGAGGGCAAGGAACAGCTCGCGGATGTGGAAGGCGTGTTTGATTTCCAAAATGTGGGTTTTCATTATAAGAACAGCGAGAATGAGGTTCTCCACAATTTTAACCTGCATGTGGCAAAAGGGGAAACGATTGCGTTTGTCGGAGAGTCGGGAGCAGGAAAGTCTACAATCTTAAACATGGTTATTGGGTTTCATATGGCGGAAAGCGGTGCGCTGCTGTTGGACGGGCATGATTTGCGTACAATCGATTTGCGGACATACCGAAAACATTTGGCGGTGGTGCCGCAGACATCGATTTTGTTTTCTGGGACAATCCGGGAAAACATTACATACGGCTGTGAGAATGTGTGCGAGGAGGAACTGCACAGAGTGGTCCGGGCGGCAAATCTGTCGGATTTGATAGGGAGTCTGCCAAACGGGCTGGATACGCAGGTAGGTGAGCACGGCGGTAAGCTTTCGGGCGGACAGCGGCAGCGGATTGCGATTGCAAGAGCATTAATCCGCAATCCGAAAATTATTGTGCTTGACGAGGCGACGTCGGCGCTTGACAGCATTTCAGAGAAAATGATACAGGAGGCAATCAACAATTTGGTCAGGGGAAGGACGACCTTTATTGTGGCGCACAGGCTTTCGACAATCCGTGAGGCGGATAAGATTGCCGTCATTGCGGGCGGAAACTGTGTGGAGTATGGTACGTACGATGAGCTTATGGCAAAAAAAGGTGCGTTTTACAGGATGAAGGTTTTACAAAGCTAAGATAAGAAAAACAGGATGGGAAAGGAAGGGAAACAGGATGAAAAAGGTGTTGACAGGTGCGCTGGCAGCGTTTGGCGCAGTGCTTTTTGGCATCGGGGTAACGTCCATGACGAAGAAGGCAGTGGCGTTTACGGTGATTGGAGGGGCGGACGGTCCGACTTCGGTTTTTCTTGCAGGAAAGATTGGCGACGGCGTCTGGTGGGCGCTTATGGTTGCAGGCGGTATGATTGCCGCGTTGTCGGCTGCGCTGTTTGTTTTTTTGACCCGGAAGAAAAAATAAAGGAGTAAGGTGATAAGAATGAATGAAACCAGTATAAAACCCTATATACATCACGCACAATATTATGAGACGGACCAGATGGCGATTGTTCATCATTCCAATTATATACGCTGGATGGAAGAGGCACGGCTTGACTTTATGAGTCAATGCGGCGTCCCATATAAGGAATTGGAGGATATGGGAATTATTATTCCTGTTATTGCAGTGTCGTGTCAATACCGGAGCATGGTGCATTTTGACGACTGCGTGACAATCAGGGTAAAGGTCGTGCGCTACTCGGGAGTGAAAATGGAACTGGAGTATGCGTTTACCAACACAAAGACAGGTGAACTGACAACGACGGGAACAAGCGCACATTGTTTTTTAAACCGGGATTACCGTCCGATGTCCTTAAAAAAGAAGTATCCGGAAATTGACGAACGGTTCCGTAAAATGCTTACGCTATAAAACGGTCCGGATTTATGGGAGACTGCATGGAGACATTTAAGAGAAGCTTTAAAATATCAATTGCCGCCGTGTTTGCGATTGTGCTTGCGGACAGGCTGGGATTAAAGTATTCGGCAACGGCTGGAATTATCACGGTGTTAAGCATCCAAAACACAAAGCGCGAAACCATTTGGACCGCACTCAAAAGAGCGGCGGCGCTTTGCTGCGCGTTTCTTCTGGCGGCAGTCTGCTTTCGTCTGATTGGTTATAATATTGCGGCCTTTGCGCTGTTTTTATTCTTTTTTGCACTGCTGTGCTTTCGCATGAAATGGGTGGAAGCGCTTGCGATGGTGTCGGTGCTCGTGACACATTTTCTGACGGAGAAGGGTATGACGGGCAGTCTTGTACTCAATGAAATCCTGTTGTTTTTCGTGGGAACATCGTTTGGAATCATTGTAAATATGCATCTGCACAGAAAGAAGCACCGGTTTGAGGTACTTTCGGACGAGGTGGACAATCAGATGAAGGGTATTCTGCACCGCATGTCGGAGTGGCTTGTGCGCGAGGACCGTGAGGCGTATGGAAGCGGATGTTTTGCGACGCTTGACGAGGCGCTGTCGAAGGCGCGGTTTTGTGCGATTGAAAATTATGACAATTCGGTGCTCTCGGACGATACGTATGAGATTGATTATATTGAGATGCGTGAGGAGCAGGGCATTATTTTAAGGGAAGTGTATGAGAACATCAAGGGGCTCGCATACCTTCCGCAGCAGGCGGTACAGGTTGCCGCGCTCATCCGGAAGATTGAGGAGGGATATCACCGCGAGAATACGGTGGAGGGGCTGCTTGCAAAGACGGATGCGTTTTTAAGCCGTATGGCGACGCGCCCATTGCCGCAGACAAGAGAGGAATTTGAGGCGCGGGCGGTACTGTTTTATATTTTGAAGCAGCTGCGCAATATGCTGAAGTTAAAATATGATTTTGTAAAAAACAGGCAGGATATGGATAAAGGAGTGTAAAGAGGACATGGGATATATTGAAGAGACAAAGGAATTAAAGCTGGATTTTCAAAAAATCGTGCGTATGGAGGGACAGGAGGTGATTCCGGTTGCCATTCAGAATGCAGATACGGACGAAGTCATTCTCGTTGCCTATACGAACGAGGCAGCATTTTTGGAGTCGGTGCGGCTGCGCCGCCTTGTGCTTTGGAGCACATCCAGGAACGAACTCTGGTATAAGGGAAAGACTTCGGGAAACGAGTTTGAGCTGTTGGAAGTCCGGGTAAACTGCGAACAGAATTCATTGGTCTATAAGGTGCGGCCGTTAAAGGGGAACATCTGCCATACCTCATACAAGGGAGTGGCAAATAACTGCTTTTACAGAAGGCTTGACCTGGAGCGGATGCAGCTTGTGAATATGAACGAAGTTTAGAAGCTTGCTATGACTTCATAATCCTTTGTCACAAACAACGCGTCGACCCCTTCAAGGGAGCGGACCAGTGCAAGCCCTTTTTCAAGCCCTAAAAGATAGCAATAGGTGCTCAGTGCGTCTCCCTGTAAAGAGGAGTCACAGATAACGGTAACGCCCAAAAGCTCATTTTGGACAGGCATTCCTGTTTTTGTATCAAAAATATGGTGGTATATTTTTCCATCAGTGCCGTCTGTAAAATACCGCTCATAGCACCCCGAAGAAACGACACTCGTGTCAGTTTCCTTGACCGTGTCAATCAGCTCGCCCGCATTTCCGAACGGTTTTTGGATTCCAATCTGATATGCCGAACCGTCCGGCTTTTCCCCAATCAGAAGAATATTTCCGCCAAGACTTATCACGCCGCTTTCAATCCCTTCTGAAATCATAAACTCCTTGAGTCTGTCTGCGATGTACCCTTTTGCAATAAATCCCAGATCAATCGCCGCGTCCGCATCTAAAAGCTGTACGCTGTATGAACCGCTGTCGGAAAGTCTGGCGTCATAATCCGCAAGCGCGGTGCTCCCGTCATAAATCACCACGTTCCTGTAATCAACATGTGTAAGCAGCGCATTTAGCGTTGCCGTATCTGGAATATCATATGTGTAATCCGGATTTTCTGACATGTGTGTCATTTGTTCGGAAATATGCCATTTCTGGGCAATGGGCAGCATGGTCAAATCAAGGATGCCGTCTGACTGCGCACACCAGTAAAGCGCGGACTGGATTAACGAGGCGGTTTCAAAGGAAACAGGTATGGGAACACCGTTCCCGTGGTTGATTTTCCAGATTTCGGAGTCTTTGCGTGTAGCGCTAAAAAGCGATTCATATGTTTCACACAAGTTAAAACATGCGTCTAGGACACCGCTTTTTTCCTTGTCATATATTGTGAGCGTAACAACAGTATCAAAAGCAAATCCTGTTTTGGAAACCGGTTCCGGCTTGTTATTTTTTGCACAGGAGCAAAACAGCAGCATACAGTATGCCGCAAGTATGAAGGCAGGTAAAAAAAGAGTTTTATGAAAAGAACGCATAGGGAGGTCTCCTTTTTGGTTTTGGTACGGGCAGGAACAAGGACGGACTGCCCCTGTAAACAGTATAACAAAACAAGAGCAATTGTGCAGTAGGAATGAAACGAAAGATAAAAAAAGATGCAAAAAGGATGCAAAAAGAATTGCGAAAAAGAATTGAGTAAAAAAAACGTTAATGCTATACTGTTAAGCGAAAGGGTGATGGTATCGTGGGAAACAGCAGGAAAAACAGTATGCGAAAATTCATACAGAAGATATGCATTGCCGTGTTTTTTTTCAGGATTGTCATTCCTGTAAATGCGGCGGCGCAGGAATACACACGGGAAGCAGTCACCAAAGAGTATCAGGAATATTTGAAGGACTTTGACGCGATAAAGACGCTGGATGACATCACGCTGCAGGGGTACGAAATTGTGGAAAAACATGTGTTCGACATTCCTCTGGTGACAAAGAGTACGGAAGTAGACGAGGACGGGGAATTTTTGGATACGGAGGTCACAAGACCGCTGGACATTACACGGATCAGTGATGAGGATGCGGTTGTGCTGCAAAGCGTTCCGACGGTGCGTTTTATCACGGCAATTGACAAAAAATACCACAGGGCGGCGGTGTTCCTTGCGGACAGGGACGGAATGATTGTATACAAGACAAACATGCTCGAATGCAATTACACGGTTAAGGGAAGCCTTTCACAGCCGATTGTGGATATGGTGTCTGTCGCATTTGCGGATATGAACCATGACGGACTGATGGATATTATACTGATTGCGGGATGCGTGAACGATGCGGGAAGTTACGCGGGAAAAATGTATAAGGTCGGGGAGGTGCTATTCCAGCAGAAGGACAGCGTTTTCTTTTACCGGGACTGGCGGATAAACGATAAGCTGAACCGTTTTGACATGAATAAAAGCGCGAAATGCATTATTTCCTTTGTGCGGGACGGCAATTCCACCGAATTTCTCTATACGGCTACAACGCAGCAGGAGCTTTTAAGCAACGGATTCCGCGTGATAGAGGAGCAGAGCTACTGGAGAACCTACGAAAAGCTGGGAAAGCTTAAGGTACTGCCCGGCGTGTTTTCGATGGCGGACTATGATGTTTTCATGATTTACATGATTAATACGGACGGGAATATCGTGTGGTGCTTTCAGCCGATGGGCGACATGGACAATCTGTACTCGCTAAAGGGAATGAGCGGCAAGGATATGGACGGCGACGGTATGAAGGATTTGGTTGTATGGGCGCAGTACAGCAAAGAGGGTGAGCATGGTGAACTTTTGGTAAAAAACAAATGTTCCGTCTACTATCAGCGTACGGGCGGTTTTGACACGGATACGGATTTTGTGGAACAGTACCAATTCACGGGCGCGGAAAATATGGAGATGCTTTTAAATGCGATACGCGCTTACTGGGGATGGTCAGAATAGGAAAAGCTTGAAAATTAAAAAATTCAGGCTTACAAGTTTGTGCGTAAAAGCCTGGACTTGCAGGTTGTGAAAGGAGTATGATTAGACAAATGATAAAAATATTAATTGTGGACGACGAAAAAACAATCTGTGACCTGATTGATATCAATCTATCCGCGGCGGGGTATGACTGCAAAGCCGTGCAGGACGGGCTTGTAGCAATTGATTTAATTGAACGGGAGCATTTTGACCTGATTTTGCTTGACATCATGCTGCCGGGAGCGGACGGATACGATATTATGGAGTACATACGTCCGCTGAAAATTCCGGTAATTTTCATTACTGCAAAGCACGACGTGAAGGACAGGGTGAAGGGATTAAAGCTTGGCGCGGAGGATTATCTGGTAAAGCCGTTTGAGGTCGTGGAGCTTGTGGCGCGCGTGGAGGTGGTGCTGCGCAGGTATAACATTGCGGAGAAAATGCTGACGGCGGGCGATGTCGTTGTGGACATGGAAGCGCATAAGGTGACACGGGGCGGGAAGCCCGTTGCGCTCACAAACAAGGAATATGGTCTTTTGGTGCTTTTTATACAGAACAAAAATGTGGCGCTTTTTAAGGAACGCCTGTATGAGAAAGTTTGGGGAGACGAATACCTGTCTGACAGCAGGACGCTAGAACTGCACGTACAGCGCCTTCGTAAAAAGCTTGGCTGGGAGAACAATCTTGTGGCAGTTTATAAAGTTGGCTACCGTCTGGAGGTAAATTAAAAAGACAGGGATTCTTCGGTTTATTGGAGGAAGGAACAGGTTTGTGGCCGCATGGAGGTTATGGATGAATGAAGTTTTCTTATAAAATATTGCTGAGCACCGTACTGATTATGGCGGTTGCATTGGGGGTAAGCGGTTTTTTCTTTGTGAATTATGTGTTCGACGCTTCCATGCAAAGAGAAGTCGGACAGGCGCTGGATGAGAGCAGTATCTTACAGTTTGCGTTTGAGACGGCGGCGCTCAATATTCCTTCCAAATACGATATGCTGCAAAATTCGACGATTGAGGAAATTGGAATTAAGCTTGAGGCGAGCGGGCAGGGCGGAAGGCTTCTTCGGATATCGGACGAGGAGGGACGTTTTTTATATGCGAGTGAGGGATTTGCGCAGGAAATCGACTTTTTGATGCAGATTGACAGGGAAACGCGCATTTATCAGGTGGTACAGGACGGGGAATATTATTACATCCAAACCGGTATGATGCTGGACGCGCTTGACCGTGTTTTGTATTTGGAAACGCTCCATGACGTGACGGGGATTTTTGAGGAACGGCAGCGAGGTTTCCATATCTACAGACAGGTCACGGTTTTGATGCTATTCATCAGTATTGCCATTATGTGGATTATTTCGGGGTGGATTACAAAGCCAATCCGTCTTCTGACAAAGGCGACAAAAAAAATGGCGGCTGGTGATTATGCATATCGCGCAAAGCGTGTCAGTAATGATGAGCTTGGACAGCTTACGGTTGATTTTAATAAGATGGCGGGTGCGCTTAAAAAAAACATGGAACAGCTTGAAAACGAAGTGCGTGCGAGGGAGGACTTTATCGGGGCGTTTTCGCATGAGTTAAAAACCCCCCTGACTTCGATTATCGGGTATGCGGACCTGCTCCGTTCCAGAAAGCTTGATGAGGAAAAGCAGTTCCTCTCGGCAAATTATATTTATACGGAGGGGAAACGTCTGGAAACAATGTCGTTCCGGCTTTTGGACATTGTGGTCATGAAGCGCGGCGAGCTGGAATTGCAGAAGGCTGACGTATCAGGGCTTTTTGCGTACCTCAAAGAGATATACGGGACGATAGAGGGTGTCACGCTTGACATTTTATATGATGAGGGAACGGTGTGCGTGGAAGTTAACCTGATAAAATCCGTGCTCCTGAATTTAATTGACAACGCATATAAGGCGTCCGATGAAAACGGTGTCATTGAGGTGCGGGGCGAGGCGCGCAAGGAGGGATATTTATTCAGTGTCAGGGACTACGGCGTCGGTATTCCCAAGGAGGAATGCAGCCGTATTACGGAGGCGTTTTATATGGTGGACAAGTCGCGTTCCAGGAGCAGAAACGGTGCAGGGCTTGGATTATCCTTGTGTACGCAGGTGCTTTCGCTGCATGGCAGTGAGCTTTTCATAGAAAGCACGCTTGGGGAGGGAAGCTGCTTTAGCTTTTTAATCGGATATGCGGATGGAGAACAGGTTGAATGAGTGTACAGGTTAGCAGGAATAAGAAACGGAACAAAAAGAGGAACAGAGGGAAAAACAGCAATTACATTATCGCGCTCTTAGCGGCTGGCACGGCATTTGTTGTTTTTGGGGCGGTGTGGGGACCAGAGCAGCTTTCCAAATACAGGGACCGCTATACGCTGAACAAAATACAGTCGGAGGCGGTGGAGGGAAACGGAGAAGGTTACCGCTATTCGTTAAACAGTAACGAAAAGCTTTATATCCTGTCAAAATGTCTGACAAACCAAGTGCTTCCCGAGAGCGAGGCGAGTGCGCTTACAAAGGTACAGGCGGATATGGACTATAACAACCTGACGGGAAATTACGCGTTTGTCGTCAACCATCAGGAACCCTCTGACAAGGAAATTACGGAGGAACAGATTTATGAGCGGTGCAATGAAGAGCTTGCAAAAATGTATACGCTTGCCATTTTCCCCGAGGAGGTAAGGAGCGTTACTGCGGCGACGCACAGCGCGGTGCTATACTCGGCAATTGACGTGCTGGAGCCAAGGAATAATCTGTCGGTGTGGAAAATCAGTTTAAGGACAGGGCAGCAGAACGCAAACAAGGAGGGCTGTCTTCTTGACGTTTATATTGATGCGGACACAGGACTTGTCTATGAATTTTATATCAGGACTGCCGGCAGTACATGGGAGGATATCGATTCGGACGGCATGGTGGCAAAGTGGAGCGAGTATCTTGGACTGACAGGGCAGGAACCTTATGAGGACACGAATCCGCTTATGGAAACAACTTCGGATTATAAAAAATATAAGTTTACGGGCGTGGATAATGGGAATACGGTTGTAACGGTCGGATTTTATGAGGGGATAAACGAATTATTTCTGAAGATTTCAAGATGATGCAACTATGATGTGAAAATTATGTCAATTTGATGTGGAAAATATGATAATTTGATGAAGCGCTCCTGTATTCTTTAGGTAAGGATTGAGATACCGAAGAAGAAGGGGGCTTTATTATGTATGTGGGGTATGCGCAGTATCAAAGAAGTGGAAGAAGAAGGATAAACAAAAGGGCGTTTTGGCGGATGTGGGCAGGAATTGCGGTACTGTGCCTGGTGTGCTGCATCGCGCATGGGGCGGCTTACCTGTTGGAAAATCCATACTGGCAGAAGAGCATTGTGGAGGAAGAGGTGCTGTATCCGATGCCGGTTTTAGGTGTGGCGGATGTGCTGTGTGTAGTCAACACCATGAAACCAAAGGCGGCGCCTGTTCCGGTAAGGGATTTTTCCAATCCGTTGATTGTGATTGACGCGGGACATGGTGGGGCGGATGGCGGATGCATGCGGGGAAATGTATTGGAGAAGGATGTCAATTTAAGCATTGCGATGCATATCAAAGAGCTTTTGGGTGAGCGCGGCTACGAGGTGCTGATGACGCGGGAGGGGGACGAGACAGTTTCACTTGAGGAGCGCGTCAGGCTGGCAAATGAAAACGGTGCAACCATTTATATCAGTATTCATCAGAATTCCTGTGATGAGGATGTCGAGAGCGTGCATGGAATAGAAACTTATTACAGCGGTGAAAATGAGGCTGACAGCAAGCGGCTTGCGCAGTTAATGCAGCAGCAGCTGACCGACAACACCGACGCGCGCGACCGCAGTATTCTCGCAAATGAAAATCTATATGTCATCCGGGAGACAACGATGCCGGCATGTCTGGTGGAAACAGGGTTTCTTTCCAATCAGAAAGAATGTGCACTGTTAGCCTCGGATGAATACCAAAAGCAGCTTGCAGCGTCAATTGTGTCAGGCGTGGAGCTTTACTTTCACCCAAAAACCATGTATCTGACCTTTGACGACGGTCCGAGCAAATATACGGATGACATTCTGGATATTCTTGACAGTTATGGCGTAAAGGCCACTTTCTTTGTAGTAGGGAAGGAGAGCGATTCCGCCCGGGAGGCAATGCAGGAGATCGCGGCCAGAGGGCATACTCTGGGAATGCACTCCTACAGCCACAAGTATGCGGAGATCTATAAGTCTTTGGAGGACTTTGCCCGGGATTACGAAAAGATAAGGGATTATGTGTATGAGGTCACGGG
>DKYC01000041.1:0-769 GCA_002492295.1 Lachnospiraceae bacterium UBA7110 | reverse complement strand
GGATTATGTGTATGAGGTCACGGGGGTGGAAAGCACGGTGTACCGCTTTCCGGGAGGAAGCTCCAACTCGGTCAGTCACATAGACATGAATACGTTTGCGGATTATCTTGATACTCAGAGTGTACGTTTTTTTGACTGGAATATATCCTCCGGTGACGGCGGCGCAAAGCTTCTTTCGGTGGAAACACTGGTGGAGAACTGTACCGCGGATATTGAAAGATTTGAAACGTCTGTGATTTTGATGCACGATTCGGCGGCCAAGTCAACAACGGTGGAGGCGCTGCCCACAATCATTGAGAACATTTTGGCTCTGGAGGATACGGTGATTCTGCCGATTACGGAAGATACGGAGCTGGTTCAACATATTCAACGCCGGCCGGAAACGGACGGTGACCAATGAGTGAATGGAGGGTTTGATTTACAATGGGTTTTTTCTCAGATTTAAAAGAAGATCTGTCTCAGGCAGTAAATGAGCTGATGCCCGAGGACGAAAAACGCAAGGCGGAGGAACCGACAGAAGCACCTGAGCTTTCGTTGGATGAGATGCTGAAGAATATTGACGAGATACCGTTTCCGGAAGAACTGGAGGCTGAGCTTTCAGAAAGCGCACAGTCTGAAGAGCTGGAAGCGGAGCCTGCGGCAGAATTTGATACGCAGGATACGGGGACCGCAGTTCAGGATTTTGCAGGCGGCTTCGGAACGCCGGATACGGATACCGCAGCCGGAGATCTGACAGACGGCTTGGAAACATCGGATACCGCAGCCGGGG
>DKYC01000072.1:7847-22756 GCA_002492295.1 Lachnospiraceae bacterium UBA7110 | reverse complement strand
CCCATCTGCCTTGACACACAGGACACCGAAGAAATCATCAAGGCAGTCACATGGCTTGCACCCGCCTACGGCGGCATCAATCTTGAGGATATCAGCGCACCGCGCTGCTTTGAGATTGAGGAACGTTTAAAGGAAATCCTCGACATTCCCGTATTTCACGACGACCAGCACGGAACGGCGATTGTCGTTCTTGCAGGCATTATCAATGCGCTCAAGGTCGTAAAAAAACAAAAGGAGCACTGCAAGGTTGTCGTAAACGGCGCTGGAAGCGCCGGTGTTGCCATTACAAAGCTGCTGCTCACATACGGCTTTACTAATGTAATTATGTGCGATAAGGTCGGCATTATTTCCACCTCGACACAGGGTCTCAACTGGATGCAGGAAAAAATGGCAAAACTCACGAACCCCGGAAACGAAACAGGAACACTTGCCGACGCTTTAAAGGGCGCAGACATTTTTGTCGGCGTTTCCGCGCCAAACATCGTGACGCCGGAAATGGTCAGATCCATGGCGCCTGACAGCATTCTGTTCGCCATGGCGAACCCGACGCCGGAAATTATGCCGGATGTGGCAAAAGCCGCAGGCGCAAGGGTTGTCGGCACCGGAAGAAGTGATTTTCCCAATCAGGTCAACAACGTAGTCGCATTCCCCGGTATCTTTAAGGGTGCGCTTGAAGGCCGCGCCACACAGATTACGGAGGAAATGAAGCTTGCAGCCGCAAATGCAATCGCCGGGCTTGTGCCTGACGAGGAATTAAGCGAAGACAATATCATGCCTGAGGCATTCAACCCAAAGGTTGCAGAGCTTGTCGCAGAGGCGGTAAAATCCCACATCGTACGATGAAAGGCAGGAATTTTCATGACACAGGATCCATTGACGCTTTATAAACTGATTGTTCTGTACATGCTGGACAAGGTGAAGTTTAAGCTGACCAACGCGCAAATCAGCGATTTTATCCTTGAAAAGGAATACACCAGCTACATGACGCTCCAACAGGTCATTTCGGATTTGCTTGACACGGAGCTGATTAAGGCTGACACCTCCATGAACCGCACGTATTACTCCATTACCCCGGAGGGGCAAAGCACGCTGTCCTACTTTGGAAACCGTATCAGCGACACCATTCAGGACGAAATCAACACGTTCCTTTCCGAAAAACATCTGGAGCTGAAAAACGAGGCATCCATCACGGCAAACTACTACAAATCCGTATCCGGGGAATTTGAGGCAGAGCTTGCCGCAAAGGAAAAAAACATTACGCTTGTCAGCATTAAACTCTCTGTCCCTACGCAGGAAATGGCGGAAATCATCTGCGACGGATGGTACAAAAAAAACCAGCAGATTTACAAATATTTAATGCAGGAACTGTTTTAACAGTCCTGCATTTTTTTCGCCTCTTCCTTAATGCGCTTCATATGCTCCCTGATTTTTGCCTCATACCCGTTCCATGACGGCTCGTAATAGGTCTCTCCTTTCAGTTCATACGGAAGATACTGCTGCTCCACATAATGATTCGGATAATCATGGGCATATTTATAACCCGTCCCGCGCCCCAGTTTTGCCGCCCCCTTGTAATGTGAATCCTGCAAATGTACCGGGACCGGCAGGTTCCCGCTTTTTTTCACTTCCTCACCCGCCGCAAAAATTGCGTTACACGCCGCATTGCTCTTTGGCGCACACGCCACGTAAACCGCCGCCTGCGACAGAATAATCTGCGCCTCCGGCATACCGATGCGCTCTACCGCAAGCGAAGCGCTCACCGCCACGCTTAACGCCTGCGGATCCGCGTTTCCCACATCCTCCGACGCGCAAATCATAATGCGCCTTGCGATAAATTTCACGTCTTCTCCAGCATAAAGCATTTTCGCAAGATAGTATACCGCCGCGTCCGGGTCGGAACCTCTCATGCTCTTGATAAATGCCGATATCGTGTCATAGTGGCTGTCGCCGTTTTTGTCATAAAGCACACGGCGTTTTTGAATGCATTCCTGCGCCACGCCGATATCGATATGGATTTTCCCGTCGGCGCTTCTCTCGGTTGTCATAATACCAAGCTCGACGGCATTAAGCGCATGTCTTGCATCCCCGCCCGATAAATCCGCCAAAAAATCCAATGCATCCTCACTGATGTCCGCGTCAAAGCTTCCCATGCCCTTCTCGCTGTCATAGACTGCACGCCGGAGCAGCGTCTTGATATCCTCCCGCTCCAAAGGCTTGAGTTCAAAAATAACAGAGCGCGAAATCAGCGCCCCGTTTACCTCAAAGTATGGGTTTTCCGTTGTCGCGCCAATCAGGATAATCGTGCCGTCCTCGACAAACGGAAGAAGATAATCCTGCTGCCCCTTATTAAAACGGTGGATTTCATCAATAAACAAAATCGTACGCCTGGCATACATCGCAAGCGTATCCTTCGCCTTTTGAATAACCTCCTCCATATCCTTTTTCCCCGCCACGGTCGCGTTAATCTGCGTAAACTCTGCGCTTGTCGTATTCGCAATCACCTTTGCAAGCGTTGTCTTTCCCGTTCCCGGCGGTCCGTAAAAGAGAATTGAGCTAAGCTTATCCGCCTTGATTGCACGGTATAAAAGCTTGTCTTTCCCGATAATATGCGACTGACCTACCACCTCATCGAGCGTGGCAGGCCGCATTCGTGATGCAAGCGGAGACTCTTTCTCCTTTGCCGTATTTCTCATGTATTCAAACAAGTCCATATATGGTCTCCCATGTGATGATTATATCAAAGTTTTTCCTCAAACCGCTCCCGCGGCAGCGGTCTGTCAAAATAAAATCCCTGCGCCATAAAACAGCCGTATTCCTTTAAAAGCCGAACCTGCTCCAAAGTTTCCACTCCCTCGCAAATCGTCACCATTCCCAGTTCCTGCGCAATAGCGATAACATATTTCAGCATGGCACGGTTTTTGCTGGACAGTCCGGTTCCCTCATCATGCAGAAAACTCTTATCAATCTTAATGACATTCCAGGGAATTTCCCGGATTAAATTAAAGGATGAATACCCCACGCCAAAGTCATCCACCGACGTGCTGATTCCATGCTCCCGCAGACCGTTTACCACATCCTTTAATTCATTAAAGCTGACGTCGGTCGTCGTCTCGGTAAGCTCAATCTCTATGTACTCGTGCGGAACATTGTAACTGTCGATAATGTCAAGAATATTCTGCAGCAGGTGGCTGTTGCCCATATGGCACCTTGAAAGGTTTACCGACACCTTCACGACGCGCCTTCCCTCGTCCAGCCAACGCCGTATGTCCGCGCACACATGATTCAGCATGTAAAAATCCAGCTCGCAGATGTCTTTGCTTTGCTCAAGCACGGGAATAAACCTGTCGGGCGGCACAATCTGGTCATCATGGTACCAGCGGCAGAGTGCCTCGGCTCCCTTAAGCTTATAATCCTTCATAAAAACCTTTGGCTGATAATAGACTTTAAATTCCTCATTGCGCATGGCATCCGGAAAAATCGTCTCAATCCGCTTGCGCTCATTGGAAAACGCAATCAACGCGTCATTGTAAAAAATCCTGTCGGTTGTCTTACTGTGCTTTGCCACATTCAATGCGACATTTGCCCTGTCCATAAGGTCTGACGGATACTTGACCGTGTCATCCACCATATAGTATCCCGCCACCGCGGACACAAACGCACTCTCGCCAGCCTCGTCCGTGCCCAGCTCAATTCCCTCCATGTGCCTGCTTACCGCGTCCAGCTTTTCCTTTAAAAACAGCACGATAAAATTGTCACCGCCAACCCTGCACACAAGCTCCGTATGGTCCAAAAGCGCCTCAAGCCGTTCAATGTAAGCCACCATGATCTTGGTGCCCCTCTCCCTGCCAAAACGCTGGTTTACGACGGAAAAATGTTTCAGGTTAAAATAACATACCGCATACCGCCCCACAACACCATTGAGCATCAGCGTCCCCACGTGTTTCATAAAGAAGTTTAAATTATACATGCCAAGCTGTGTATCGTGGAACGTGAACTGGTCCGCAATCTGCGCAAGCCGCACCCTTGCGTTGTAGGCAAACAGGCACGTCTGCAAAACATGAATTTTCTCCAGTTCCTCTTCATCCCACTCCTTACCGTCATTTATCTTATAAAACCGATAGATAACCACATTTCCCCTGTCCGTGCTTTCACGTTTTATGTAAACCGAAGCTTCGTCAGGCTCCTCCCCCTGATACGGAATATACTCAATTCCTTTATTCCGCTTCTCAAGGCTTATGGCATCATAGCATTTCATCGTAATCTTTGCCACGCGTAAAACCCGGCATATCCCATCAAGCGCATGCCCAATTTCGGGAGAATCCAGCTCACAGACATTTGCAATCAGTAAGTGAAACCGATCCATCGCATCCGCATATTTTTTTGAATCCAACTTCATATGAAACACCTCATTTATTTCATTTCCAATTGAGGTACAATTACCCTTGTCAACGTCCCGCCGTCAGGCATGGACTCAAAAACAATTCTTCCGGATAGCTGTTCAACAAGCATCCTTAAAATAAAAAGTTCCTTCTCCTCCTCCTCCGTGCAGTTTAGCAGACCCATATTCACATGCAGCATGTATTTGTCCAGGCTTGTAATGATATCCTCCTGCATTTCACTTGCACTATCCCTTACTTCAATCACAAGCATATCCGCATAATCAACCTTCTTGGCGTGCGCATGAATTTCGATAATGCCGTCCCTCATAAAAGTGTTTCCGATTTTAATCAGGGTTGACATCAGCTGCTTCAGCCTCCCCATGTCGCCAAAAAAGGATACAGACATATCGTCTGAAGTTTTTATTTGCACTCTGTTTCCTTTTTCCTTTATCGCATTCCGCTGTAATTTAATCGAATCATTGATAATATGTTTGAGATTATATGTTGATTCCTTCAGCGAAATCCCACTGTCCGTCATTTGCGCATACTCTACCATATTGCCAAACGCTGTCAGGATTTCCCTGCCATTCTTAATCAGCACCTCCAAGGAGCTTGCCATCGCCTCACGGTCACCGTTCTCCAGCGAAAGCTTTGCGCTCTCCATCCATAGCGAAATGGCCTTCTCCGTGTTCGAATAGATGTTTACCATGTAGCTTGTCTGGCTCCTTGAAATCTTTTCAAGCTTGATGCTGTTTTGCAGCGCAATGTAATTTTTATAAGCCATGTCGGAAAGCACCGCCGCAAGCTCCGTCAGGAACTTCGCCGCCTTTCTGACCTGTTCCTCTTCAACCAAATGAATCTTTTTGGACGCTTCCAAATACACCGCTTCATCAATTCCAAGCTCCCGCGCCATTGCGCGCTCCCGATCCTCGTTCATCGGTTCCTTGCGTACCTGACCGCCGATAACGCTTCCTATCATATATTCGTTTACCATAACAGGAGCCGCGTAATCAATCAGTCCCGCGTGGCAGGTATAGACAACAGGCGTTCCGCTCTCATATGTATTGATTGCGCCCTTACGGTCACACTCCTCACATCTGTGGCTTCCTTTCTCGCTCTTACGCACAAGATCCATGCAAAGATGCGTAAAGCCGCTGCCTTTCGTGACAGGCACACCCTTCTCATCCGTCATCAGCGCCGCCATTCCCGTAAACTCGGAGAAAGCGTCCTGTATACGCTGCAGGATTCTCACGTCTATCAGTTCCGTGAGCCTTATGCCCCTCATGCCTTTTCACCCCCGTTTTCGCTGCTATCCTCTGTTCTGGGCTGCCACAAGACTTTCCCCTCCGTACATTTTCCGAAGCTTCGGCTTTTCAATCTTGCCTGTCGGGTTCCTTGGTATCTCCGCAAAAATCAGCTTCCGCGGGCGTTTATATTTGGGAAGCTTCATGCAGTAATCGTTGATTTCCTGCTCCGTCGCTTCCATCCCTTCTTTAATCTCAATCACCGCTGCCGTAATCTCGCCAAGCCGTTTGTCCGGAATGCCGATGACAGCCACATCCTTAATCTTGTCATTGGTGCGCAGAAAATCCTCAATCTGCACGGGATAAATATTTTCCCCGCCGCTGATAACGACATCCTTTTTGCGGTCAACAAGGAAAATAAAACCGTCCTCATCCTCCTGCGCCATATCGCCCGTGTAAAGCCAGCCGTCCTTTAGTACCTCAGCGGTCGCCTTTTCATCATTGTAATAGCAGGTCATAACCCCCGGTCCCTTAACCGCAAGCTCGCCTACCTCGCCACGCTTTACCGTATTGCCGGCTTCGTCCACGATTTTGACCTCCCAGCCGTAGCCCGCCTTTCCGATTGCACCCACCTTATGGATATTTTCCACACCCAGATGAACGCAGCCCGGACCGATTGACTCGCTCAGTCCATAATTAGTGTCGTACTGGTGATGCGGGAAAACCTTTTTCCAGCGCTGGATTAAACTCTGCGGCACAGGCTGCGCCCCGATATGCATCAGACGCCACTGCGAAAGCTCATAGTCCTCAAGCTTAATGTCGCCTCTGTCAATTGCATCGAGAATATCCTGCGCCCACGGCACTAGAAGCCACACAATGGTGCACTTTTCCTTGGAAACCGCATCTAAAATAAACTCCGGCTTTGTGCCCTTTAAGAGCACCGCCTTTGCCCCCTCCAGGAAACTGCCGAACCAGTGCATTTTTGCCCCCGTATGGTAAAGCGGCGGTATACACAAAAAGACATCCTGTTTTGTCTGTCCGTGGTGTTTCTGCTCCACCTTGCACGAATGCATCAGACTCTCATGATTGTGCAGGATTGCCTTGGGAAAACCTGTTGTACCGGATGAAAAATAGATTGCCGCGTTATCCTTATCAGTCAATGGAATCATCGGCGTCTGGCTGGAGCAGTTTAGCGTGAGGCTTGTATAATCCTCCGCAAAACTCGGACAGTTGTCCCCCACATAAAACAGAAGCCGGTTTTTGCTGATGTTGTCCGCAATCTCCTCGACACGCCCGATAAACTCCGGTCCAAAGACAAGTACATCCACTTCCGCCAAATTCAGGCAGTACTCAATCTCGTCAGAGGCATAGCGGAAATTAAGCGGCACAGCAAGCGCACCTGTCTTTAAAATACCGAAATAAATCGGCAGCCATTCCAGGCAGTTCATCAGAAGAATGGCTACTTTGTCATCCTTTTTAATGCCTCTTTCAATCAAAAGGTTCGCAAAACGGTTTGCCTTTTCATTGAACACGCTCCATGTAATTTCCCTGCGGTAGTGCGTTACAGGGTTTGGTTCTATCAGGTCATACTCTTTCCATGTGACACGCCTTGTCTCCTTAATTTCCGGATTAATCTCCACAAGACAGATGTCATTTCCGTATAGTTTACAGTTTCTCTCTAAAATGTCGGTTATTGGCATTATTGTAACTCCTCGCTTTTTATCCCTATTTGCTTCCAGGCTGCAGCCATTATTCAAAGCCGCAGCCGGCTCATGTTTTATTAACATACTTTTTTATTTTATCATTATTGTATTGAAATATCTACCGTTTTTACAAAAGTTTTGTTTATTTGTTACAATATGCCCATAAAAGATTGATTGTTTACGGAAGCGCCTCAATGACAACCGCATGCGCAATTCCCGGAACGTTCTGCCCCTCATTAAAGGAAGTCTTGTTGAGCAGCGCACCCGTCGGGACAAACAGAATGCGCCTCCATTCCTTTTTTGCAAGCTTTGGCAGAATATGTGCGGACAGCACCACCGCCGAACACCCGCATCCGCTTCCGCCTGCATGGACGTCCTGTTTTTCGGCGTCATAAATCAGCATACCGCAGTCATAGTGATTATCCGAAATGTCAATATCCTCCTGTGAAAGCAGATTAAACAGCGCCTGCTGTCCCACGCTTCCAAGATCCCCTGTAAAAATAGCGTCGTAATCCTTTGGCGTCCTTCCAAAGTCCTTCAGGTGCGTCGCAATCGTCCATGCGGCTGCCGGAGCCATCGCACAACCCATATTAAACGAATCCTTAATGCCAAAATCCTCTATTTTGCCTGCCGTAACACCCGTAATCCCGACTTTACCGCCATGCTCCGATTCCAACACGTTTTTAATCTGCCTGCCGTTTGTTGATTTCCCGTTTGCATGAACGTCCTGTAATAAAAATGCCGCGCTTCCCGTCACCGTCCAGGAAGCGTAGAGCGGTCTCTGGCTTCCGTATTCCAGCGGAAAACGAAACTCCTTCTGCGCGCTTGCAAAGTGGCTTGAGGTGAGCGCAATTACCCGGTCCGCATAGCCTGCCGCAATATTCATACTGCCAAGAATCATCGATTCCCCACAAGTCGAACATGCGCCGTATAATCCAAACAGTGGAATATTGTAATCCTTAATACCGAACGAGCTTGCAATATTCTGCCCCAGTAAATCCCCCGCAAATAAATAGCGCACGTCATTTGCCTGCGCGCATGTCTTTTGCAGCGTAAGCGCAACCGCCTGCTTTTGGAGCTGACTCTCCGCCTTTTCCCAAGAGTCCTCGCCAAACATATCGTTTTTATCGTCGCTTACCTTGTCAAAACTTCCCGCAAGCGGTCCTTCGTTTTCCATCTGTCCTACGATATTTCCGCTCCCCATAATCAACACGGGATTTGCATATGCCACGCTTGATACCCCAAGCGGTTTATTTTTCGATAAACTGTTTTCCATTTCCATAACCGTATCCTTTCTGCCGTCAGCAAAGCACAGACCAGCTGATGATTTCCTACGGATTATTTTTGCTCAAATTTTCTATCCTATACTTACAGAATTGATTTTCACCACAATAAATGGCATAAAAAAAGGAAGCCTTTTCTCAAAAGCCTCCTGTCTTTGGCATTATTTTTATTTGGAATAGCGCCTGCTCTGTTCCTGTATCAGCTCCATATCCTCAAAATAGTCGATTTTCATCGCATTCTTTACTTCGGACAAAGTCTGCGCCGCAACCTCTCTCGCGGCGTCGGAACCCTTCTTTAAAATGTTATAAATCTCCGGGATATCCTTCTCATACTCCGCACGTCTGTTTCTGATTGGCTCAAGCTCCTCCTGGACGACATTATTCAGGAATTTTTTTACCTTCACATCCCCAAGTCCGCCTTTTTGATAATGCGCCTTCATTTCATCAAGATTTGCATAATCCGGACAGTAACGCCCAAAGTGTTCCTCCTTTGCAAACGCGTCAAGGTATGTAAATACCGTATTGCCCTCCAAATGTCCGGGGTCACTCACCTGCAGGTGAAGCGGGTCCGTGTACATACTCATGATTTTTGCGCGCACCTCGTCCGCGCTGTCCGCAAGATAAATACAGTTTCCAAGCGATTTACTCATTTTGGCCTTTCCGTCCGTTCCGGGAAGACGCTTGCACGCTTCCGCCTCCGGAATAAGCGCCTTTGGTTCAACCAGCACGGGATTTTCGGGGGCATATATGGCGTTAAATTTGTGCACGATTTCCTTTGTCTGTTCAATCATCGGAAGCTGGTCCTCACCCACAGGCACGACGTTTGCTTTGCAGAACGTGATATCCGCCGCCTGACTGATTGGGTATGTGAAAAATCCGACAGGAATGCTCGCTTCAAAATTGCGAAGCTGGATTTCATTTTTTACGGTCGGATTCCGCTGCAGTCTTGAGACTGTTACCAAATTCATGTAATAGAATGTCAGTTCTGTCAGTTCGGAAATCTGCGACTGGATAAAAAGCGTGGATTTTTCAGGGTCAAGTCCTGCCGAAAGATAGTCGAGCGCTACTTCTATCACGTTCTGACGCACTTTTTCAGGATTTTCGAAATTGTCCGTCAGCGCCTGCGCATCCGCTATCATGATATAAATCTTATCAAATTCCCCGGAATTCTGGAGCTCCACACGCCGCCTGAGCGAGCCTACGTAATGTCCGATGTGAAGTCTTCCGGTCGGCCGGTCACCGGTTAATATTATTTTGCTCATTTTATTTTCCCCTTTGGCTGTTATGCTGAATTTTAATCTTTAATCTCCTGTTATACTAGCATCATTTCTCGGATGCGTCAATCATTTTATCATCTGCCCGTCTTTCCGCGTCTTTCCGTCATCCAACAGCTTTTCAAAATCGTCCCTGCAAATCGGATGCGAATAATGGTATCCCTGCAGCAATGTGGCGTTCAGCGGTCCCACGATATCCGCCACTTTACCGTCCTCCACGCCCTCTATAATGGAATGGTACCCCAAACGCCTGCACATTTCCAGCAGACTGTCAACAATGACATAGTCGATGTCATGTCCCGGCTGCGCAAGCTCCCTGATAAAAGAATGCTCTACCTTAATATAATCCACAGGAAGCCATTTCAGCATCTCCATTGACGCATATGCCGTTCCAAAGTCATCCAGCGCAATCCGAAACCCCTGTTCCCGCAGTCTGCCAAATATCGCCGCAAGCTCTTTTGGAGCCTCTACCTGACAGCTTTCCGTAAGCTCTATTATAATATAATTGGGATCTGCCCCATATTTTTTTACACATGCAATCGCCCGTTCCTCAAAAGTTTCGTCCAAAAACTGTTGATAAGAGACATTGAAGCTTACCTGCAGCTCCCCGTATCGTTCGCGCCATGCCACCTGCTGTCGGATTGCCTGCTCCATGACCCAAAAGCCTACCGCATTGATATAGCCGTAGTCCTCCAAAACCTTAATAAACTCCATCGGATAAGAATCCCGAATCCGTTCGCCCTTCCAGCGCAGAAGACATTCACAGCCGGCAATCGTACCAAAAGCCGGGCTGATAAACGGCTGGAAGTACAGTTCAAACCCCTTAAAACCGTTCTGAATGCTCTGTTTTAAATCCTCGCGCAAAACCAGTCCTCTCTCATGGTTTCTGGCAATCTCCTCCGAGAAAAAAATCAGGCTTCCCCTTTGGTTATTTTTGGCAAATTCCAGCGAGTGCTCCAGTTTGTTAATCAGAACCTCCCTGCTGTCCGCATCCTTTGGAAACAGCACCCCTCCTGCCGAAATGGAAACGCCAACCTTGCGCCCGTCCTCCAGTTTTATGGTATCCGTTTCCCTGCACAGCTCCTTATAAAAATTCATCATTTCCCGTAAATCAGACATAAAGGCAAGCACGAGAAATTCATCGCCGCTAAACCGCAATACCCTCCATTCAGGCTTACATAAATCACTCATTATCCTCGAAAACCTGATTAAAAGCTCGTCCCCGATATTATACCCGTAGTTGCTTATCGTCTTCCGAAATCCGTCCATTCCAATCAGCAGGGCAATTCCCGGCTGGGAGGCAAAGTCAAAATAATGCAGCTCCTGTGTCGTCAAAAGCCCGGTCAGGGAATCGTACTTGCTCTGTCCGTCGATTCTTGTCATCAGTCCCGCAAAAATAATCGGATTTCCCTGTGCATCCCAAATCACGCTGCCCTTGCATTCCACCCACACATACCTGCCTGATGCGTTCCTCGCCCTGTATTGGCAGTTATGGTACTTCCGTTTTCCGGAAAACACACCCTCAATATCTTCCGTATATGCCTTCAGGTCATCCGGATGGACATGCTGTCCCCACACATTTGCCGCATCCTCCAGATATTCTCCCTCCAGCCCGAAATAATCCACTGCAGCCTTGGACCAGCGCGAAATATCCGTCTTCATATCGCATACATAGATGTAAACATGGTCGGACGCCGACGCAAACGCTTCAAACAGTTCATTGTTAAAAATATCACTCACACTATCACCTTCCCGTTTTCCCTAATCCAGTCTCACAACCTGATTTTTTCCGGCTGCCTTCGCCATGTAAAGGGCCTTGTCTACCCTGATGTAAAGCGCATCGGCAGTTTCATCCTTCGCCTGCGTAACCCCGATGCTGACGGTCTGACAGCCGGCAGTTTCATAGGATACCGAAGCAAACTCCAGGCGTATTTTCTCCGCCAGAACAACTGCGTCATCCGCATTGCTGTCCGACAAAAGTATCATAAATTCCTCGCCGCCCCAACGCCCAAGAAAGCAGGAGCGCACCTTGGCAGCAGCATTCCTAAGGACATCCGACAGCGCCTGGATAACGTGGTCGCCCTCCTTGTGCCCGTAAATATCATTTACCCTTTTAAAGTTGTCAATATCCAGCATAATCAGGGAAATATCGCCGTGGGTTTCCTGATTCCTGCGTTTATCCAAAGCCCTGTGAATCCTTCGCTCAATCTCCGCACGGTTATACAGCCTCGTCAACCCGTCCGTGACAGAGCTTATGGCAAGTTTCCTATTCATTTCCTCCAACTCCGCCGTGGACGCCTCAATAAAGGAAACAAACCGTCTGATAATCGGTATCCGCTTATTATCGTCCTTCTCGATGTACGCATCGGCAATATCCACCTTTTTGCCGTCCTTTGGCGGTTCCCCTTCCCGCATGGCAACAACCACAAGCGTCACATTGAAATTGAGCATATCCCCTTTGATACGCAGGAACTCGCCGTGCGTGTAAAATCCCATTGTTGGCGCAATCCGGTTAAACAAAATCGTTTCATCACTGATATTTTTGTCCCCCCAAAACGCCCTTCTTGCCGCACAGGAAAAAGTCTGTATCACCTCCGGGCAAAAGTCCGCTATCTTCTGCCCGTCCTCCCTGACGCTGGCAAGAATGGTATCCGGATCCCCATACGCAAGCCGGACAAACGCATCTTCCTGTATGTCGGAAGACATCACAAGGGAATCGTCATCATTGGCTGCCAAAGGGCACCGCAGGATATCAATGCTGCCATGCTCCAGAAAAAGCGGAAATTCCAGCGTATTGGAAAAAAACCTGTCATTTCTGTCGATATTTAAAAATTTCCGGTACACGTCCAAGGCAGGTCTGCCGTCCAGCTCATACAGGATTTCCCGATCCGCCTTTGTCACCCGAAACCTTCTTTTTAACGGTTTCCACCCGGAAATTAAAGTGCTGTATGTATGGAAATCCGGTCCGCCCAGCAGCAGAAAAATAATTCCATGCTCCAAAAAACCGTTTCCTTTGGAGAAAACCACCGCCGTATCATCATCCATATCGGGATTAAATGCGCCGCCGCCAAACACCTGGATATCCTCCCGCAGACAGCTCATCTCCCTGCAAAACTCCATCATGGACATATCCATAATCGTGGCATGCAGTTCCACTGCCAGAACCCAAGGGTTTTCATCACAGCATTTTCTCAGCTTTGCCACATCCAAAGCAACATTTTCCTCCGAAAAGGGAAACTGCAGAAGCTTTGCCCGTGTCGTCTCACATTCAAAAACGGTACAGGTTAAAATAATTTTAGCGTCCGACAATGCCCCATCCACGATATTGGCATTTGTCGTACACCCCAAATACAGTGCATCCGGCATTTCATGGTCCAGGCAGCTGCAGATATGACGGATATGCGCTAAATCCATATCCTGAGAGTATATTTTGAAAACTGTAACATGTGCCGGATGAAAAGTGCGCCATTGTTTTATTTCCCCAAGATTTTCAAGGAACCCCCTATCATCCTTATAGAGGATTTGAAATTGTTTCATGTCATCCTCCTTCTTGTTTGCCCACAACATTTTTTGGCAATCATTTATTTTATTATACTTGATTTTCAATAATTTGACAATGCTGACAATATTTGCCATTTGGAATACCTGCCCAAAAAAAGAACCCAGCAGTCATCGAAACAATGACCCTGGATTCTTTTCTCATTTTATCCCCAAACCGTTCTGTACGGTATCATTATGCAAACGGATTTTCCGTCGGATACGGAAGCGATTTCGGCTGATTGTAGTTTAAGTCCTCCACAGGTACGCCGATATACTTAAACACCTCATACAGAGCCTTTCCGAAATGTCCAAACGCTACCGCTCCGTGGTGCGGGTAATTCTTCTCAATCAATACATGTCTGTAAAAACGCTGCATCTCCGGAATTGCAAATACGCCAATACTTCCGAAGGATTTCGTTGCAACCGGAAGAACCTCGCCCTGTGCGATATACGCACGCAGTCTGCAGTCAGCGGTTGACTGTAAACGGTAGAATGTAATATCGCCCGGAATGATATCACCCTCAAGCGTTCCCTGGGTAACCTCCTCAGGAAGCGTTCTTGCCATAATCATCTGATACTTCATATTGCAGAAGCTAAGCTTCTTTGTATTTGTGTTTCCACAATGAAATCCCATAAAGGTATCGTTATGTGTATACGGGAATTTATCCTTGATAGACTCCTGATACATATCCGCGGGAACCGTATTGTTAATATCAAGAAGCGTAACGGCATCCTGACTTACACATGTACCGATAAACTCACTCAGGCAGCCGTAAATATCAACCTCGCAGGAAACAGGAATGCCCATACCTGTCAGGCGGCTGTTTACATAACAAGGTACAAATCCAAACTGTGTCTGGAATGCAGGCCAGCACTTTCCGGCAATCGCGACATATTTTCTGTATCCTTTATGTGCCTCCACCCAGTCAAGGAGCGTCAGCTCATACTGCGCAAGCTTGGGAAGCACCTCAGGCTTTAAGTTGCCCTGTCCAAGCTCCTCCTCCATCTCCTTAACCTTGGCAGGGATTCTCTCGTCACCCTCATGTTTTTTAAATGCCTCAAAAAGATCAAGCTCCGAATTTTCCTCAATTTCAACCCCAAGATTATAAAGCTGCTTGATTGGCGCATTGCACGCAAGGAAGTTTAAAGGTCTTGGACCAAATGAAATAATCTTTAAATCGGAAAGACCGATAATCGCCCTTGCAATCGGCAAAAACTCATGAATCATATCTGCACATTCCTCCGCCGTACCAACGGGATACTCGGGAATATATGCCTTGATATTGCGCAGCTTCAGATTATAGCTTGCATTTAACATTCCGCAGTATGCATCGCCGCGTCCACCGACAAGATTGCCCTGTGTCTCCTCTGCCGCCGCTATAAACATTGCCGGTCCGTCGAAATGTTTTGCAAGAAGTGTCTCCGAAATCTCCGGACCAAAGTTTCCAAGATATACGCAGAGTGCATTACAGCCTGCCTTCTTAAT
>DKYC01000072.1:7323-7557 GCA_002492295.1 Lachnospiraceae bacterium UBA7110 | reverse complement strand
TGCATTACAGCCTGCCTTCTTAATGTCCTCCAGCGCCTGTACCATATGTATTTCGCTCTCAACAATACATACCGGACATTCATACACACCCTCTGACCCGAACTTCTCCGTATATGCCTTTACCAATGCTTTTCTTCTGTCTACTGACAGGCTTTCGGGAAAACAGTCACGGCTCACGGCTACGATGCCAACTTTTACCTGTGGTAAATTATTCATTTTAAAATCCTCCTTATA
>DKYC01000072.1:6830-7026 GCA_002492295.1 Lachnospiraceae bacterium UBA7110 | reverse complement strand
ATTCATTTTAAAATCCTCCTTATAACAAGCTATCCTGTCACACTTTGTTTTTCTCATCGTGTGACGTGCTCGTGCACATTTTGATGATAACTCTATCATAGTTGCTATATGTCCAAAAATCAAGTAACAATTTATGAATATTTATTTTTCGTCAAAATACCATATTTTATCCTGTCTTTTCTGTCAAAAATGTCTA
>DKYC01000072.1:1587-6561 GCA_002492295.1 Lachnospiraceae bacterium UBA7110 | reverse complement strand
GTTCTGTCAAAAATGTCTAGTCCCCCCTTACAGGATGCCAAATGTTCCGGGTGTGTCTTTTTGTATGCCTTCCCCATATTCTCCTTGCAAAATGTGATACGAGCACATATAATAAAAACAGTACCCTAAAAAAATGAAACAGGATAAGCATATATCTGACAGACGGATATTGGTAAACATACAATGATAAACATACATTATAGAAAGCATAGGGAAATTACATGGCTACGATTAAAGAAATAGCAGCGCTTGCCGGCGTATCCCGCGGAACCGTTGACCGCGTGCTTAACGACCGCGGCTGCGTAAATCCAAACACTGCCAAAAAAGTGAAGGAAATTGCAAAAGCCCTTGACTACAGACCAAATAAAGCAGGCCTTGTACTTGCTGCCTCAAAAAAAAGGATTAAACTCGGAGTCATTCTGTTTTCCGCCGAAAATCCGTTTTTCTCGGATGTTTTGGACGGTATTAACCAAAAGGCCGGGGAGCTCGCCGAATATAACTGCTCCGTGCTCATAAAACAGATTCCCATTCATACAGATGCGCAGCTAAAAGCAATCGATGAACTCGTCGCGGCCAAAGTAAGCGGTATTGCCCTAGCCCCCTGCAACGATAACCGCATCCGTACCCGTATCAACGAACTGTATGAGCAGGGAATTCCCGTTGTCACCTTAAATACGGATATCGAAAATTCCAAACGTATCGCCTATGTCGGAAGCCACTACACCAAAAGCGGCGCCACTGCTGCGGGGCTTCTGCGGCTTATGACAAACGGAGAGGTCTTTATCGGCATTTTAACAGGTTCGTCCGATATTTTATGCCACACGGAACGGATTGCAGGATTTTCAAACACCCTCGCGCCTTATGCGGAACATATTCATATCGTTTCCGTAACGGAAACACACGATGACGAAATTGAAAGCTATGAAAAAACAACCCGGCTTCTGAAAGAGCATCCCGAAATGAATGCGCTGTATTTTGCGGCGGGCGGCGTATACGGCGGATGCCGTGCAGTGTCCTCTTCGGGGCTTGCACACAGGCTTAAAATAATCGCTTATGATAAAGCAGAGACAACGGAAGAATTTTTAAGAAACGGCATTTTGTCTGCGGTCATCTGCCAACAGCCGCACATACAGGGAAAAAAACCGCTTGATATTCTCTTTTCATACCTTACCACAGGGGAACTGCCGCAGCAGGAATATCACTATACTGCCGTGGATATCCGGATTTTGGAAAATATTTAACAATCCTTCGGTGCGGAAACCATATCCATATATTACGGTTGAAACTCTGTCATATTTGGACGGAACCGCAGCGGCAGAAAGCCTGTTTGGAGCCTTTTATTCGTTCTTGACTCAATGGCAATTGTCTTGCAGAACCGTTTAAACAGCTCCTGGTAGTCCTTCTCTGCCGCTGTTATGGTCAGCCTGTCAGGGTCAATTGCAATTCCCTGCACAAGATACCACTGCTTTTGTTTTGGGTGAAACCCGTATACATCCGTATCCTCATCATAAATCATAAAATTTTCGCAAGGAAGCCTGTCCGAAAAGTGCGGCATCAGAAACGGCAGAATATGATGCTTTACATTGATTTTCGCATACAGGATTCCCCCCTCAAGCTCTGAAAAACGCGTAAACTCTATCATATGCCCTAATTCATTGGAGGATGCCCGCGCATACTGAAACGTCCTCTGCACCCACTCCTCGCCTAGCCTGTCCATAATCATTCTGTCATTTTTTTGGAGTGCCATCACGATTGTATGGTATACCGCGTCCGCCTTTTCTTCAAAGCACGACACCATCGCCAGGCACAGACGGTAATAAACCTCCTCCCCAAGCCTGCTTCTGATTGTATGGATGACTTTATCCGCGTTTCCATAATCCGTCCCAATGGTTCTGTACTCCGTAAACAGGCGGTATGTGTCGGGAATTTTTACGGACAGGTGAATCCTGTCATGACTTTCTATTTTGTTTTCCTTCTTAAAGCGGTACGCCTCATAAACGCCGCTTAAAATCCCCTCCATACTGTCTTCACACAGCAATACATATTCACACATGCGCCGTCACATTCCTTTCCATAGCCATACCAAACACCGCCGCGTTTTCCATCCCGTCATCAAACAGCGACAGCTGCTTATAGGTCATGCCGTCCTTATCAAAAGGCAGCTTCTCGTGCTCCGATAAAAGATTTCGCGTAATGTAATCCTCATCCAGTTTCGTATGGTACATCATCCGTCCATTGCAGGTGATAAAATACAGCGCCCTTTTCAGCACAACGCCTATTTTCTTTAAACTGTCAAAGTCAAGCGCACTGCTTCTTCTTGCCTTGCAGATGCGCTGGGCGCTCTTGACACCGATTCCCGGCACACGTAAAAGCATTGTATAGTCCGCCCTGTTAATTTCCACCGGAAACTGCTCCAAATGGCCAAGCGCCCAATCACACTTCGGGTCCAAAAGGATATTAAAATTCTGGTGTTTTTCGTCCAAAAGCTCGTTTACCCGAAAATGGTAATAACGCAGCAGCCAGTCCGCCTGATAAAGCCGGTGCTCCCGAAGAAGCGGCGACGCTGCCGTTACCGCAGGAAGCGCCTTATCCTCATTCACACCCACATATGCGGAATAAAACACTCTTTTTAAGGCAAATTTATCATATAAGCTCTCTGCTACCGTCATAATCTGATAGTCGCTTTCCGGCGTCGCCCCGATAATCATCTGTGTGGACTGTCCCGCAGGCACAAATGACGGCGCATTTCTATAAAGCGCAAGCTCCTGTTTTCCCTGTGCAATACCGTTTTGTATTTGGCGCATTGGTTTTAAAATACTTTTCCGATGCTTATTGGGAGCCAGCTTCTCAAGCCCCTGTGCCGTCGGCAGCTCCAAATTAACGCTCATTCTATCCGCAAGAAAACCTGTCTGCTGAATCAGAACCGGATCTGCCCCCGGTATTCCCTTGACGTGTACATATCCACGAAAACGGTAAACATTTCTAAGACGGAAAACAGTCTGATAAATCAGTTCCATTGTGTAAGTTGGATTATTGATAATTCCGGAGCTCAAAAAAAGCCCTTCTATATAATTGCGCTTATAAAAGTTCATGGTGAGCTCACAAATTTCCTCCGGTGTAAATGTCGCCCTTGGCACATCATTGCTCCTGCGGTTAATACAGTATTTGCAGTCGTAAACACACTCGTTTGACATTAATATTTTTAATAAGGAAATGCATCTTCCATCCGACGAAAAGCTGTGACAGATACCTGCCGCTATGCAATTTCCCATATCTTGACCGTTTCCTTTTCTGTTAACGCCGGAGCTCGTGCATGCCACATCATATTTCGCCGCATCCGTCAGGATTTCAAGTTTGTCCATAATTGATTTTCTGGTTGTGGAGTACAGCTCGACATTTATTTGTTTTTTACGATTGGATCCATCTGACGCAAAAACACTTGAAACCTCTTCCATAATACGCCCCTCCGAACATCTTTTCAGAAACTTTGTTCGTTTTTATAGTAGCATACATTTGTTCTGATTTCAAGTGTCTTTTTTCATTTTCTTTTAGAAATACGTAACTATTCAGTATCCTCATAGTTACAAGCACGAATCCGTGCAAAAATCGCCAAACGAACAAATACATTGCATAAATGGATTTTTACCTGACTGCGTTACGTTTTCCCGCGGACTTGGAAGTAAATGCTAAATCCTGTCCGAACAGTAACATCCGGTTACCATAATTATGAGATTTCACAAATCAGCTCTAAAATCCGCAGTACATTCTGTCTCTGATAATCGTTATATTTATTCAGGAGCTTGTTAATGTATAAATTGCAAGGCTCTTCCCCGCTTTTCCCTGCAAGAATATAGTCGCACTTTACTTCAAGCGCATCTGATAAGCGGTAGAGCACTTCCGCCGTAAAGCCTTTCTTTCCCGTCTCTATCTCATATAAAAATTTTGTGGAAAGATTCGTTTTGGTCGCAAGATAATCCCTTGTATATCCTTTGGCTTTCCTAAGTTGATGAATCCGTTTCCCAGCCTCAATATAAACTGCACTAATCATAATAATTTTCACCTTTTCCTTCCATTGCTTCCCAATTTTTACCTTCTATGCCGTTGTCCTGACAAACAAGCCGCATATTTAGTTAACATAATATATGTGGCGCCGGTTTTGTCGAAAAATGTATTAAAGTATGCGAAATCACGCATAAAGTGTCGTAAAAAAGGAAAAAGCGTACATAAAACGTGATTTCACATACTTTATTCTGATTTTACGAAGCTTACTGTGTTTTATATTATGATAGGCGGAGTGGAGGGATGTAAATTGCAGAACATTTTGCGTATGGCAAGCGAAAGTGCCAATCTAAACTCTAAGGAACAAAAGGTTTTAATTTTCCGCATAAAATGCATCATATACGATATCAGTAAACTGATTTTATTTGTAACATTTTTTGCGGTCATTCACAGGTTAAGCAGTTTTATCTTCGCCTTTCTGATTTTTTATCCGATTCGGCAGATATCCGGCGGGCTTCATTTTAAGCACTATATTTCCTGTTTGGCGTTTTCATTTGTTTATATGGTTTTTGTCGTTATTGTTCTTGCACCTCTAACTTTGGATTTCGCGGTAGTCGTCCCTATCCTGGCAGTCTGCGCAGCTGTTGTTTACGCGATAGGGCCGGTACGCCCGCCTTCCAGACCTGCGTTAAATAAACAGGAATTTGCGGAACAGCGCAAAAAAGCATTGAGCATCGTTTGTTATGAGGCGGTATTGGTTGTACTGTTCTTTGACAGTGATCTTGCGAGTGTTGGTTATTGGACTATTATTCTGCATTCATTGCAGTTAGTAATGGCTTATTTTATTAAGAAAGGTGGTGAAAGAAATGCTTAAAAGGTTATCTTTAGCAAAGATTGAGTTACTTCTTGCTTCAGCTTTAGTACCGGTACTTATTTCCTTATCTGCGGACTTACCTTATACCGGTCTATGTACTT
>DKYC01000072.1:0-1300 GCA_002492295.1 Lachnospiraceae bacterium UBA7110 | reverse complement strand
CCTTATACCGGTCTATGTACTTTTTTCTTTGGAGAGCCCGAATATCCATTTAATGAATAAAATTATTTAATTCATTTTATTGTATGGCTAAATGTCTGAAGGCTTTTATCATGTAGGAAATTGTCCTATACGATAAAAGCCTTTGAACATTTGTTAAATATATATTATCCCCATACACTAAAATATTACTTTAAAGCATAAGTAATTTTTTTCATCTTTCGTAATATTTTCCACCTGAATACTTGCTTTATATTTTTTTAGCAATGTATTTACCCTATATAGTCCTATTCCATGTTCTTTTCCCTTCGTGCTGTATCCATATTCAAAAAATCTTTCAATTTCAGTATTTGTCTTCCAACTGCTTACATTTGCTATGGAAATAATAAATGTATTATCTAATTTTAACAGTTTTGCTTCCATTTCCGTATCGCCTTGCTCTTTAAGTGCATCAACTGCATTGTCAAAAAGAATACCCATTATTTCTATCAAATCATTTATTGCAACACAATCAGTATTAATATCCTGGATTTCATATGCAACATTAATATTATATGCCGACGCTGCTGTAAATTTAGAATACAAATATCCCGTTAAAATCGGAGACAAGTTTAATTTTAATAATTTGTTATATTTATTGTCCTCTCGTATTCTATCATAATACTTGTCCTGTTCATTGAACAATTCTTCTTTGTCCTGTATTGTATAACGCATACATTTAATTGCATTAATATGATTGTCAAACTCATGTTGTTTCATTCTAATCGTAGTTACTGCATCCTCAAACGTTTTTGTATACAATTGATAAGTTCTTAGTTCCTCCGCTTTATGTTTTTTTTCATTTTCCGAATTAATCCAAAGAATTAACATTAAAGCTACAATTACAAAACAAATTGCCAACTGATCCATAAAATGTGATTCTATCATTTTATATTGCAAGAAATACGATATCATACATTTAAATAAAAAAATTAATAAAATAACGAATATAATTTTTCTTAATTTTGTAATCATATTCATTATTACATACAAATATTGTTCCTTCCATATCAAGAAAACAACCGCTATCAAAATATTTATACTTATCTCAATAAAATAAACATTAAAGTTTTTTTGCATGTATCCACTAATAGCCGAATATATTAATATTTGAAGCATTGGTATTGCACACATCATTATAAAAAATGATTTTGCCGTTCGTTTCCATGTATCAGCTACCCTTATTCTTATATAAAGAAACCAATACACATATAATATCAAATTACCAAAATTATTATTTTTAAATATAAATATTAACATCATA
>DKYC01000040.1:41190-89784 GCA_002492295.1 Lachnospiraceae bacterium UBA7110 | reverse complement strand
CTTTCTTATCATTTGTTCGGCTGTTTTCTTTCCATTTCTTTTTCAATGTCTAAATTTCACATTAAATTTCTTCCTCCCTCCGCTTCGTCCTGTTCTGTTGCCGGCTCTCATTCTAAAGCTCCCTTTCAAGATTTTTCCTGTTATAGCTGATTACCTCGGCATACGCTAATTCTGTGGCGGTCTTTGTCTGCTCCTTGCCCAAAACATGTAAAATCAAAATATCATTGACATGAATCACCCATACAAGAACAATAGGTATATTAATGTGGAATAATGGGTTTATTGACGCTTTTTGCTGATAAATGTAGAATAAATGCATATTCTACAGAACGCAGTATACGCACCCGCCGATGCTTTATGACCGGAGAATACTGTTCGCAGAAAACCAATATACAACACGAAAGAAGAAAGCTGTATAGAGGAGTGGGGGAAAATCCCAATGTATTTAATTGTTGTAAAATAAATGACGGATAACAATTTCAAAAATGACGAAGATATGATTACTTATCTACTATTTACTTTGTGCATTCACGGTAAAGTATGATATAATAAATTCAGAAATCTTTGTTTTGATAGAGGTGATAATGTGAAGGCGAACGAGATTTCGTTAGATTTAGAGTATGAAAAAAGAGTTGAAAGTGGAAAATTAGAGTATGAAGGAATTTCGTTTGCAAAAGATGAGTTTCCTACGTTTTTAAGGCAAACAATATCTCCGATATATAAAGATGAAGATTATAATGCACAGATGAAAGAAGTGGCTATAGATATGACGGGCTTTGACTCGGTAAATCTGCGGGCGGTTTTTGAAACAATGCCTAAGGTGAGTAATTTTAGAATTGGAGAATTAGTGGCAGAAAAAATAGTGGAGAGCAGATATAACGCAAAGTTTACATATAATAGTGATAGGGATTTGAAAAATCCAAATAGTAACAATACTGGCGCGGACTTAGTTGGCTTCATTGAAATGGAAGACGGCGCGGTTAATTTTCTTTTTGGAGAGGTTAAAATATCTGAGGAACATACAGTCCCTCCAGGGGTCATGTATGGTTCAACTGGAATGATTAATCAATTGGCAGAATTAGGAACGAATTCTGATAAGATAAAATCTTTGGTGAAATGGATATTTATTAAGTGTAATTCAGATAGAGATTCAATGGTACAAAAGTATATCAGAGAATCAATGCAACATTACGTGAAAGACAGAACCAGTATACAACTGATTGGTGTTTTGGTAAGAGATACAAATCCAAATGAGATGGATTTAAAAAATAGATATGCCGATTTGAAAAAAAGGATTAATGGTCAGCATAATGTTCAGCTATTGGCGGTTTATTCGAATTATAAGATGAGGGATGGGGCATGGGAAAAGTTGATTTAGGAGGTATTTTATGTCTGATTGGTCTGAAAATTGGATATATAATTTAATACCGCAGGAGGAATACAAACTTGTATTTGATATGGTGAATAGCAGGTCCGTTTCCTGTGCCCTAAATCAGGAAGAGGAAATCGATTATTCCAAAATAGAGCATGTACAGGACGTTTTAGAACTTACTTTGATGGATATCCTTAAATCAGAGGATACTAAGGAGAAGGAAGTTGTCGAGGTAAGTCAAAAAATATATTTATTAGTATCTGCTTTACCAATTCCATCAGACAATATTGAGAAAGCAAAGCATGTTTTAAATCTGCTTGTGTATTCTTATATTGGAGAACAATGGGAAAGTGGAAGAAGATATTTGATAGAAAACAATATTAATATTTTGACCGAAGAAAGCGACGATTGGAATATACGAGTTTTTAAAAAATTGTGTAATGCACTGTTTCTACTTGTAAAGAAAGAGAATTGGAGCGATTTAACAATGGCATGCCAATTGATTTCTGAACTTAGAGAAGACCAAAGAAAATTTGAACTGGATTATATTAATTCTATAGCACCTAGTAATAAAATGCTTGCTACATATGAACTGATAAGTTTGTATCATTTGGCTAAAGCAGTAGATTTAATGGCTGAATTTATGATAAATGGGCAAATACCGGATATTAGAGAGCAGGTAGGAATGCATTTCGGAAAGGCTATTGAAGCGGCGGAAGAAGGAGGAATTGTATCCCTTAATTTAACGTTGATAATGCTTCAGAGAATGCTTCAAAAGATGATTTCAAATTCGGTATGGATGGTTACGCAAAGAGTAAATTCCAGAGTCACAAAGTTTGTAAGAAATATAACAGCACAGGACAAGGCAGTTTTTGAACTTATGTATCCTCAAAAGCATGCTATTTTGGAAGAGGGATTATTGGATCCGGCGCATAAGGCGGTTGTTGTCAATATGCCTACTTCCAGTGGCAAAACCCTAATTGCACAATTTAGAATTCTCCAGGCGTTAAATCAATTTAGCGAGGATAATGGCTGGGTTGTGTATATTGCGCCTACTCGGGCATTGGTAAATCAGGTGGCCGCAAAACTGAAAAGAGAATTTGAACCAATTGGAATTAAGGTTGAAAAGATGAGCGGGGCTATTGAAATTGACTCTTTTGAAAGTAATATGCTTATGAACAGCAAAGACAGATTTGACGTGTTAATTGTTACGCCTGAAAAGATGAATCTGTTGATTCGGGATGGCATTGAAGATAAGCTGGGAAGACCATTAGCCTTAGTGGTTGTAGATGAGGCTCATAATATTGAAGAAGAGAGCAGAGGGATTAATTTAGAGATTCTTTTGGCAAATATAAAAAATGATTGCTCAAAGGCAAATTTCCTATTGTTAACGCCGTTTATAAAAAATAGTGAAGAGATAGCAAAATGGTTGGATGCGGATAGCCCTAAATCCATTAGTTTGGCAATAGACTGGAAACCGAATAAAAGGATACTGGGGGCTATTTATCCGGAAGGGAGTAGAAGGAACTGGAAATTATTTTATCAAACGTTATTAACCAATAGTGCAGAGATACAGGTTGAAAAGAAAACAGTACTATCTGATGAAACGTTAATTGACGTGACTAGAAGTAATTTAAACAAAATAAAATTGGCGATAGCATCAACCAAAAGACTGGCTGATAGAAAAGGAGTTTTGGTTATTGGAGGGCATGTAAAGGATTGCTGGAATATTGCGCATGCTTTATATGAAGAGTCAGGGTTAGAATGTGATGACAGCGATGTAGAACTTGTGAAGAAATATGTGGCCGCAGAATACGGTGAAGAGTTTGAACTTGTGAATTTATTGTCAAAGGGTATTGCCGTGCATCATTCCGGACTGTCTGATGAAGTGAGGGTATTAATAGAATGGCTGATGGAAAGAGGCAAGTTAAATATACTGGTGGCTACAACAACGATTGCCCAGGGAATAAATTTTCCTGTTTCAACAATTATAATGGCATCAATTGTATATCCATATACATCGGAAATGCCGGTACGCGATTTTTGGAATTTAGTAGGAAGGGCTGGCAGGGCAGGACAAAATGATGTGGGAATGATTGGAATAACAATTGGGGCTAGAAATGATAATCAAAAGCAGGATGAGTTGGCGAAATTAACCAGGTATGTAATGAAGTCAACAGAGGAATTGGTTTCCCAATTACAAAAAATTGCAGAAAATACGATAGAGTTTGGAACAAGATTTTCTTTAACGAATCAGTTTTACAATCCGGAATGGTCGCAGTTTTTGCAGTATATCACACATATGTTTAATCAATGTAAGGACTTAGGCGAGTTTGAGGAAAAGACGGATTTGTTTTTGAGAAGAACATTTGGATATTCCAATATTGAGCCAAGAAAGCAAAAAATACTTCTTTCTGCCGTTAGGGAATATGGTGAGGTGTTAAATAAAAATAGGGGATTGGCAAAATTATCCGATTCAACAGGATTCTCAATGGAGACGTTAGGTCATACTGCATATAGAATCAAGGAGCTGGGAATTCGTCAGGATACATTAAAGGGATCTTCTTTATTTGGCAATGACAGTCAATTGAAAGACTTAATTGGAATAATGATGAATATTCCTGAAATAAGTAAAAATATGCAGGACATAGCAAAAGGAAATAGAAATTTACCGGGCGATATGATTGCGCGTCTTACAACAGACTGGGTAAATGGAACAAAGCTGGAAACCTTAGCAAGTCAGTATTTTGGCGATGATAGGGATGCAATGACGGAGTGCTGTCAGGCAATATATGGTAAGTTGGTTAATTCTGCAACATGGGGATTGTCTACAATTCAGAAGTTAGGCATTAATAAAGATGGTCTTAGTGAAGAAGAATTGCAAAAGGCAGCTAATTTGCCCGCCATGATTTATTATGGGGTTAATTCTGATGAAGCTATTTTGATGCGTATGAATAATGTGCCAAGAAGCGTGGCGGCAGAAATGGGAGTCGAATACAAAAAGGATTTTGATAATATTTACAAACAATCAACTTATGAAATCAGGCAATGGATTGAAGGATTATCACCTGATAAGTGGGATGTATTCGCCGAAACGAAAAGGGGAATGTCAGGTAGCGACTACAGGGCTATTTGGAAAGTGCTTAATGATGAGACCTAAGTAATAGAACTGCGAAAAATTTTAACAAAGTGTCTTAAAAGTAGTGATTTTTATTTCATAATATGGTATTCTTTTTTTAAGACAGACATTTATTGCCGAACAAACAGGCAATAGATTAATGAAACGGCGCAGGGAACGATTCGCAAATCAAAATAATTACGGTAGAACAGGATAAAATGAAAAAGATACTTATTTTGGAAGATAATCCGATAATATTGGCACATATTGCAAGGCTGGTTCAGGACGCTGATATGAAAGGCACCGCATATCCGTTTGACAATGTGAAGGATGCATATCAATGCGCAATTGAGAAGGCAATTGATTTGTTTATTATAGACATCATATTGGATACCAGTAAACCGGGGGATGCATCAGGATTAAATTTTGTTGAAAACATTCGGAATATTAACCGTTATGCGTTTGTGCCGATTATATTTGTATCTTCTCTAGAGGATGAAAAGTTATATACGTATGAGAATTTACACTGCTATCGGTTTATGGAAAAACCATTTGATGATAATCAGTTAAAGCAGCTGGTAAATCAGTGCCTGCGTTTTCCGGAAACCCAAAATGCCACAAAGACGTTGTATTTTAGGAAAACGGGATTATTTTAGCAGTGGAAAGAGACGACATCGTGTATGCGGAAAGTGCAAATCACATTATGAATATACAGACAAAACGGGGAGGCATGTTCCGTGTTCCGTATATTACATTAAAAAAGTTATTGCAGGATATTGATGATAGCAATTTCATACAGTGCAGCCGGAGCGTAATTATAAATAAGAAATTTATACGAAATGTGGATGTTCCCAATGGGGTCATCCAATTAAAGGATGGATATGGAAGTGTAGGGATTGGTATCAGATTTAGGAAAAATATGAAAGAGATTGTTTTGCCGGCTCTTCGGCAACGGAGCATATGATGGCACTTGATTTTGCGTGGTAATGATTGAAAAAATTACCGGCGCAAAATCAAGTGCCATTATTTATTTATGCAGGAATAATGGGTATATCAGCATGGAACAATGGGTTTATTGACGTTTTTTGCATAAAAATGTAGAATTAATGCATATTAGAGAGGGGGAAAAGCATGGAAGACAAAAACAGGATAAAAGAATTTTTGAAAAAAACGATGGATGGAAAGCCGAAAAAAATCGATCTTACTGTTTTTTTGGGGTTGCTCTTGTCAGCAGTAAGCCTGATAGCGGAACGTTATCAAAAACTGCCTTATTATATTGCTGATATCACAATTGGGGTAATTGGCTTGATTTTGATTTGGAAGCTCCTCTGCTGGGTGGGATATCAGAGATTAAGAAACGCGGCGCTTTGGCTTCAAAGGCGTTTTTGTGCAATTTCTTTGAAAAGCAAAATAGCACTGGCAGGAATCATTGTTTTACTGATAGGTATATTGACTTATGCCGGTTATAATTACCGTAATACGGAGTATTACGCATCTGTAGCTGAAGTTTATGGAATTCCAACTGGGGTGGGTGCTCCCCTGTCTTCCAAAGGGCTTGAAGACAAATCGGGGTATTGGCGGATTGACACTTATCCGCTCAAACACCGTATTGTGCTTACATATGAGGATTCCTACCGGCAGATGGAGCTTATGAAGCAGTATTCGAGCGCCTGCAGTATGGCATTTTTTCAGACTCCTGCCCGTGTAGAATACAGGTATGCGAAAACTAAGAGGGATGAAAATGCGGGCAGAAGTAAGTTGCGGGAGGCAAAGAAGGTATCCTATTATGGCAGCAGTGGGAAACTGCTTTTGGAATTGGATAAAACGGATAATGACAAATATAAAATTGGGACTTATTCTGCCGAAGAAGCGCCGCAATTGCTTGACTCTACGCTCCTTAAAGTACCTGATGGCCAAAAGGCGGAAGGCGGTATGTCCACACAGGAAATAGAAGTCATTTATAATCCGGACGGGTTTCCCCAAATGCGCAGGCTGAGCTCGGGAATTTATAATCTGTATGGTGTAAATGGGGAATCTTATACATATGATGAGGACGGAAAAATTTCTTCCCTGTGCTACCTTGATATAGACGGAAAACCTGTATGCAATAAGATAGGCATTATGACAATTGATTTTACGTATGACAATGATGGGAATTTATATAAGATTGAATATTACAGTGATGAGAACAGGACGGAGAGAACAGAGGGGTTTTACGGTGTGTTCTGCGAAATGTTTCATTATGACTTATATGGAAACCTAAAGGAACGCAAGCAATTGGACAGGGACGAGTACTCGTGGAATGATATAAACGGTGTGTCAAGGTATGAGTATACATATCATGAAGGAAAGCTGGTGAAGGAGGATTTTTATGGCGTTGACGGCATGCCAATCAGGGAGAACCACTTTAACTGTTATTCTGTCGGCTTTGAGGAAATAAATGATAAACAGGAAAGGATTATTTCCATCTGCATGGATTCTGCAAAAATATCCGAAACGCAAGACGCTGTCCCGGCGGATGCTTCTTTGGGTAAAGCGGATAAGGATACGGAGGAACCGAATAATCCAATTGGACAGAATGGCATTTCGGATACACAGAGCAAGGATACCGGGGACTTGGATAAGACGCAGATGTATGAAGACGAAAATCTGTTCGGACGCAAATATACATCTGTTCGCTATGCGGTAAAAAACGGAAACATTGTTGCGATAAGCTATCATGATAAAGAGGGCAATCTGGTAGCGAATGAGCAGGGATGTGCCATAAAGCGTCTCCGCTATGATAATAAAATGCGTGTAACGGAAGAGTCTTACTGGGATGCCGGAGATAAGCGCTGCCTTATCGGGGACGGATATGCAATGCTTACGAATACGTTTGAGAAGGAAAATGACAGTGAAATCCAGTGCATACAATATTTGGATGCCAACGGAGAGCTGACATTTAACAATAACCTTGGGTATTCGTATGCCCGCGTTGTCCGCCAAAGGCAAGAGCGGTATGAGATAGTTACGAAGTTCTATTATGATCCGTCCGGAAACCTGGTTGAACTTCCTAAATTCGGTTATGCAAAGGTGGAGCAGCTTTATGGTGAAAACGGATTGCTGCATCAGGAAAAATATTATGACAAATCGGAAACCCCTGTCTGCAGATCCGATTACGGAGTTGCGCAAATATCATACGAATATGCCAAGGACGGCAACCAGATCCGCGAGTGGTATGGGGACACGGATGGAAAAAACATAAACCGTTCTGACACAGGAGTTGCGGTTATTTATCAGGACTTTAAGGACGGTCAGCTAATAAAGCGCAATTACGCCGGATATCAGAATCAGAGGCTGACAGATGTTGCGGATAAAAAGACAGGGGCGGCGATTGTAAAATACAGCTATTATAACGGGAAAAAGGAGAAAGAGTGTTATTTTGACGCTGCCGGTAATCCTGTAATCTGCAATGACTTAAAATGTGCGGCAATCGAATATGAATATAATGATAAGGGAATGCTTGGCGCTGAGTCCTTTTATGGAACGGACGGTAAACTGATGGTACATCCGGATAAGGGATATGCAATTGTCAGGTATGGTTATGATGCGCTTGGGCAGCGCAATTCCTTTCAATATTACGGAACGGACAAGAAGCCTGCTGTCAGTACAGAATATCATTGTGCAGGAATGCAATATGAATACGATGAACAGGGCAACAAATGTGATATATGGTATATCGGTTTGGATGGAACTTATATGGTTCGGAGCGATTTAGGGTATGCGCATGTACATTATGAGTATGATGATTTAGGAAACGATACAAGCGCGGTGTTTTACGGTAAGGACGGAGAGCTGGCTGTATGGAAAGAAAGAGGCTGCGCTTCCTATAAAAAGGAATATCAGGATGGGAATTTAGTGGAAAGCCGCTACTATGACGCGAAGAACCAGCTGACACTGCGACCGGATACAGGCTATGCGATTAGAAGATGTGAGTATGATGCGTCCGGGCAAAATACCCTGTGCAGTTATTATGGAACAGATGAAAAGCCCGTTATCAGTACAATGTATCACTGTGCCGGATTTGAATATGCGTATGATGAAGAGGGACAGAAAACAGATACATGGTATATCGGCTTGGATGGCGGGCATATGATCCGGGACGATTTAGGATATGCCCAGGAGCATTATGAATATGATGATTTGGGAAACAAAATAAGTGAGAACTATTATGATGTGGATGGGAATCCGGCAATATGGGAGGAAAGAGGCTATGCATCATACAGAGACGTGTTTCAGGATGGAAACTGGGTTGAGGGGCGTTTTTATGGCATAAACAAGGAACCTGTGCTGCGTAAGGATACAGGCTATGCGGTTATTAAAATGGAGTATGACGATTTGAACCAACGTATTTCCGAGTATTATTATGGGACGGATGAAGAGCCTGTTATCAGCACAAAATACTTTTGCGCGGGCTTTCAGTTTGCATATGATGAGAAAGGAAATAAGACGGACACATGGTATGTGGGTTTGGACGGAAATAATATGATTCGAAGCGATTTAGGATATGCCCATATAAAATATGAGTACGACGAGCTTGGACACAAAACGGGTGAAAAGTATTTTGATACGGATGGGAATCCGGCAATATGGAAGGAAGGGGGATATGCCTCATATAAAGATGAATATCAAAATGGAAACTGTGTGGAAAACCGCTATTATAATACCAAAGGCGAGCTGGTGCTGCGGGAGGATTTGGGATATGCAATTAGACGGAATGAGTATGATGCGTTTGGCATGATGGTATTGTCCCGTTATTATGGAACGGATGAAAAGCCCGTTATGAGCACGGAATATTGTTGTGCGGGTTTTGAATATGCGTATGATGAACGTGGGAATAGGACAGACATATGGTATGTGGGTCTGGACGGAAAAAATATAATCCGGAGAGATTTGGGGTACGCATATGTGCATCGCATATATGACGATTTGGGAAATGAAATAAGCGAGAGTTACTATGATGTGGAAGGGAAACCGGCTATATGGAAAGAAAGGGGATATGCCTCATATAAGGACGAATATCAAAATGGAAGCTGGATAAAAGGCAGTTATTTTGATACGGAGGGAAACCTGACGCTGCGTGAGGATAACGGCTATGCGGTGATAGAGCTTGAGTATGACGAATCCAACCGGCGTACCTATGAGCGATATTATGGGACAGATAAAGAGCCGGTGGTTAGCTCAAAATATCATTGTGCGGGAATCGGCTATGCATATGATGAAAAGGGAAATAATATAACGACATGGTATACCGGATTGGACGGAGAACGTATGGTTCGAAGAGATATCGGCTATGCGTGTGTATGTTCTGAGTATGACGGTTTTGGAAATAAAACAGGTGAGAAGTATTTTGGTGTGGATAACCAGCCCGCAGTGAAGAAGGAAGGGGGATATGCCTCATATAAAAGTGAATACCAGAATGGACAGTGGGTAGAAAGCAGCTATTATGATACGGAGGGAAACCTGACGCTGCGTGAGGATACAGGGTATGCAGTGGTACAATTAGCGTATAATGAGCGAAACCAGCGTATTCATGAGTATTTTTATGGTGCAGATGGAGAACCGGTAATTAGTACAAAATATGATTGTGCAGGAATTTGTTATTCCTATGATGACCAGGGAAACAATACAGAAATATGGTATATTGGCTTGGATGGGGAACGCATGGTCCGAAGCGATATCGGTTATGCGTGTGTACGCATCGATTATGATGAATTTGGGAAAGAGACAGGTGCAGCGTATTTTGATATAAACGGTCAGCCTGCAATGAAAAAAGAAGGGGGGTTTGCCTCATATAAAAAGAGATATCAGAATGGGAAATGGGCAGAAGAAAACTATTATGATACCGAGGGTAAATTAATGCTGCATAAAGATAAAGGCTTTGCGACTATAAAATTAGAATATGATGAGTCAAACCAACGTATCTGCGAGCGTTATTATGGTGTGGACGGAGAACCGGTGATTAGCACAAAGCATTGTTGTGCAGGATTTGGGTATTCCTATGACGAACAGGGAAATAACACGGAAATATGGTATACTGGTTTGGATGGGGAACGTATGGTCCGAAGCGATATAGGCTATGCATACGCATATATTGATTATGACGCATTCGGAAGGGAGACAGGTGCGGCATATTTTGACGCAAACGGTCAGCCTGCGGTAAGGAAAAATTGGGGGAATGCTTCCTATAAAAGAGTATATCAGAATGGAAATGTAATAGAAAACCGCTATTATGATACAGAGGGCAAATTGATGCTGCGCGAAGATGAAGGCTTTGCGGTTATAAGATATTCGTATGATGAATTTGGGCAGCAGACCTCTGAACGCTATTATGATACGGAGGAAAAACCTGTTATTGGTACGAAACAGCATTGTGCGGAATTTAGCTATATATATGATGAAAGAGGAAATAGAACATACGTATGGTATCGGGGCGTGGACGGAAAACCTATGGTGAGGGAAGATATAGGAGCAATGTTATGGTATAGGATTTATGACAATTATGATCATTTGACATGGGAAGGATACTATAATTATGATTCCAATTCAGACCCTAAATATAATACGGTATTACGGAAGGATACAGGTTATGCAGCTATAAGTTATGACTACGAAGGTCCAAACATGGTGAAAAAGACATATAGGGATGAAAATCAGAAGCCTGTTATTTATCAGGAGAAAGGGTACGCAATCATAGAACATCATTATAATGAAAAAGGACAGGAGGCGTACAGATATTATTATGATGAAAACGGGGAGCTTGTCAATAATGTGGATGGATATGCAACAATAGAATACAAGTATGATTCATCCGGAAAACTGACTGAAAAGATATATTACAATCAGTCAGGGGAAAAAATTTAACAGAATACGGATATAAAGAAAGCGGACAAGTCAAAGGCTGTCCGCTTTTTTGACTGAATGCAGCGATACGAAAACTGAGTGATATCCATGTAAGCTGTCCGTATATAATAAAAAAACAAGCGCTAATTTCAAATTCGTTCAACAATCCTGTATATTTGGTAAAAAAGTATGTTTGCGATTAAATTCGATTTATAATTATTTTAACGACTAAAGATATAGGGCATATGGAATCAAGCTGGTTTATTGCAATGGGGAATCAGAAGCGGACTTTTACGTTTGGAGGAAAAATGTCGAATAAGGAAATCGGGAAAAGAATACGGGAGCTGAGAGAATTACAGAATTATACAAGAGAAGGTCTGGCAGAAAAAATAAATATATCAGCTAAATTTTTATATGAAATAGAAATGGGGAAAAAGGGATTTTCTGCGAAAACACTGTATAAAATTTCCAGGGCACTTTCCGTAAGCAGCGATTATATCATGCTCGGGAAAGAACAGGATGGCTGTGGAAAAGAAAAAATTGTCTGTATACTGGAGAAACTGGAACCCCGGCAGACTGACAGGATTCGGGACATATTGAAAATATTATATGAAATGTGTGATGTGTAAAAACGGAGTTTTTTGTGTGACATGAATAATAGGTATACAGATATGGAACAATGGATGAATTGACGGTATTTGCATTAAAATGTAGAATAAACGTAAATAGCGAAGTGGCTTACAACTTGATATCGTAAAGGAGGTCGGACGTATGGACTCAAATAATCCGTTTAGCGCAGGTACACCGGTGCGGGGAGGACAGTCTGCTGATATAGGATATAAAAATATCCAAAGCGACGTAAACCTGTACCGCGGCAACTTAAGCTTTCCTGTTGTTTTGGCAAGCCTGGAAGGACGCGATGGGCTTGGTTTTTCCCTGCAAATAAACTATAGTCCGGGCAGTGAAGAGGCGTTTCACAACAGCAATGCCGACAGCATCCCGTCAGTGGTTGGATGGAACTGGACGATGCCCCTTGCGTATATTGCAGTGAGTTCACGCGCACAGAAAGAGACATATAACACCTCTTATTTTTTAGTGGGCGACGGAGGGCAGTATCCTTTGTACCAGACGGGAAAGGACGTGGACGCAGTCCATTTTTATTCCGTTGAGCATCCGTTGTGGAAAATCCGCCTTGTTACGCATAACAAAGAGGAAGTTTACTGGGAAATCCTGAAGGAAAACGGCCATAAATTCACATACGGATTAGGCGACAGTGCAGAAGTCAACGTTGCATGGGGGAACTTTACGGGTGCGTATAACGGCGGCGGAGGAAAACAGTATCCGGTCGGCTGGTACCTTTCCAAAGTTGAATCGCCAAAAGGGGGAGTGATTGTATTTGAATATGATAATATCAGAATGCCGATTGGGAACAGTGAATTTACGTCGGAGATTTACCTGAAACGTGTGACAGCATCCTACGGACACAGTGCGGAGCTTTTTTATGAGCCGAAAACGCCGGATGAGTATACGCCTGCAAACATTCCGCAAAAGGGCAGGCTGCTTTATCAGGGAATCTGTGAGAACCGATATCTGTCAAAAATTGAGGTAAAAAATCCAGCCGGGACAGTACTGTACAGCCAGATACTGGAATACAGTCTTGTTCCGTCCTCTAAAAAGGAACATAAAAGACTGCTCATGTCCGTGACGCAGCAGCTTCCGACGGGAGAAAACATGCCGCCAATCCGCTTTGAATATGATGCGGATACCGTATGGCTCTCCAAAAAGGTAATGCCCATGGACGGCGCGGTTTCTTATACCTATGGGCAGCAGACACTGACAGCGTATCAGCCGGACGCACGCATGGAGTGTAATTTCAGTGATTTCAGTGATTCCCAAAATCATGTGCAGACGGCAGCAGGGGCTGATTTTATAGCGGTCTGTTGTCAGCAGGGCGATAAACTGCAGTTTCGGATTCAGTATTTTGATGTTACCTGGAAACATTACACGGATACATATTTTACAGGCGCATCCGCAGATGACGCAAGGCTCTATGCGGGCGACGGGCTTGTGGCGCTTGTTTATCATATGCCCGCTAAAAATTCCTACATATTAAGGCTGTATAAGCGTTCCCCGGTGCGCTGTGCCGACTGGGAAAGCGTGGAATATTATCTGAAGGAACCGCAGCGTCCGTCTGTGGCATGTGGGGACAGCTTTGTCGGCATTCAGTATTCTGGAAAGAAACAGCTTGAGATTTACCAATATCATTACACGGACTGTACATGGCATATATACCGTATTCCTGTTGACCCGACGGCACACAACGTTCTCTGCGCGGGCCGGAACTGTATCTTTGGTGCATACGGGCAGGGAGCAAAAAATGTGCGTCTGATGAGCTTTTATTCGGATGAAAACCATGACTGGCTTGAGGGGAATTATTTGGACGTGCCTGCGGATGTTGACTGGGAGTATAAGGACATTGTTTCTCCGCTATCCATTAACGCGTCAATCGGCAGTGCGGCATTTTTCCGGTATGACAAAAACAACGACAGGACATTGGCGACATTGATTGCCTTTCAGTGGGACATCAATTACTGCTTTACCGGGTATAAAATGTTTGAGATTGCGCAGTCAGGTGAAATCGGAAATCCCGTTCAGTACACAATCGCTACGGATACCATGATTGGGTTTGCCAATACAGCGTACCGGTATACTCCTAATGGGTATATAAAGTGTGAACTGCTTTCACCGCGCAGGAATTGCCAGTATGTATATGGCTATGGTTCGGATTTGTTTGTGGGTGCGGAGCTTGATAAAAAGACGGTCAATTACTACGCAATGCGTTTTGACCCATATCAAAATGCATGGACAAAGGATGGGGCGCCGACAGTCAAAAGCGTTTCGGCAGACCAAATAAACTGCCCGATTATATCCGGAGCGTATGCAGTGATTGGCGGATGCGTATTTCACCGTAACGGGGACGGGGCGTGGATTTTGTCGGGAACGCTTCCCAAGGACGCCGAGCTTTCGTCGGTGCGCCTGAATGCGGTCGGCGGCGCATATCTTGCGTATAATCTCAATAACAAAAACAATATGAGAGTGGCGCCGCTATATGCGGACGGTTTGACTGGGCATACGGAATTTCAGGGAGAAACGCTTGACAGTTCCCTTGGATATTGCTGTGGTATTTCGCAGTTTTTCACGAGGACAAAATCAGGTATTGCGTTTCACAGATTAATGGGCAGCCGCTATGTCAGGCAGTACAGACAATCGGCAGTTACGGGCATGGAATATGATTTTGGGACAGGTACCCAAAATATCTTTATGGACTATCATCCGGAGTGCGCACGGATTGATGGCAGCAGTCTTGCTTTTTCGCAGGTTTCGGTGATTCCGGCGGATATTGGGGCAGGATTTGGGAAAACGGATTACCGATACTTTACTGGTGCTTCACCCGATGATTTTTCCTATCCGACGGATGCGGATACAAATGTGAAAGACTATTATTCGCATTTTAGCGGCAGACTTTATGCGACAGTGGAATATGATGCCCAAAATTGCGTTTTGTGCCGGAATGATACGTATTCTTATGCCCTTGATGTTGTTGGATTTTGTATTGTACAAACGAAAAATGTAAAACGGGAGTATCTTAACAGTTTTGACTACAATACCGGTTCTTTTACTGGAAATACTGCGGTTATTGAAACCGTTATTCGCAATGAATATGACCCGGATTATTATGTCCTGCGAAAAAGTACAAAAATTGCAACGGATAAGAGAGGCAGACAGATTATCAAAAGCAGGTCATACCGGTATGCCTTTGACGATGTCCCCGCTGCACTTAGCCAAAATATCCTTTCGGAACGCTCCGGTTCCATCAGCCGTGATGAAAGCACAGGAACCGTGCTGGATGCCGAAAAATATGAAATAAAGACAAATATGTCAGGGTATTTGTATAAAAGTGCGAAATACCAGTGGAACGGAAAAGGGGAGCCGTCTTACGGAAACAGTGATAATTGGATTAAGACAGAAGAGGTGCTGGAGACGGACAGATTCTGCAATGAACTTACGACGCAGAACGCCTTTGGCGTGTGCAATACAACGATATATGATAAAAATGATGATATCGTAATTGCCCGGATAACAGACTGCCGGTATGAGGAAGCGCTCTATTGCGGATTTGAGGAATATGAGGATTTCAGAGGGCTTGTACTTAGCGCGGGGGACATTGGACAGGCAGTTACGGCTGCAAGGTGTTATTCGGGAACGCGCTCTTTGCGTGTGGAAGCAGGAATATTGTTGACTGCATCAGTCGGTGCAGTGCGTCCGGAGGGGGTACTGGCGTCTTTTGCGGTAAATGCGGAAAAACCGGTAACAGTACAATGCGGAGGCACTAAAAAAATACTTGGCGGTAAAGAGATAACCTTTGGCAAGTGGAGCAGAATTGCATTTCCGATGACAGAGCAGGTCAACTGCAGCGTATCGTTTTGCTCTGACGGGGATTTTTATATCGATGCACTTTTTGTAACTCCGCTTACGGCACAGGCATCGGCTTCTGTTTACGGCGGCGAGCATTTCAATGTATCCGCAAAGCATAAGAATACGCTTGAAGGTACGAGAACTTACTACGACAGAACACAGAGCGCCGTAGCCGCTGCAGATGATTTTGGAAGATTTTTGGGATTCAGTCATACAGTAAGGGACGGCAGTCTTATGGAGACTTTTTCCGTGAAAGCAGTTTCGGAGGGTGCGGTATACGACTGTAACGTTGGCTATATTGAAAATGCTTTGTTTTCGTGCTCCGCAGATGGATTTGTCTGTGCACCTAAGGCGGACTTTGCGGTGTTTGTCAAAATGAAGCGCGGAAACAGCCAGTCCATGCCTGCGTTTTTGTTTGGAAAAGTGTCTGTAAAAATGGAAAACGGTAAGTGGCGTTTCCGGGACGGTTTAACGGACAAAACTGTAGATGACATAGGGTATGGCGAAAACTATATGCTTGTAAAGGTGGGCAGTTTTCTCCGCTTTATGGGAGAAGGAAAAGTACTGCTGACGGAGGAGATATCGGAGTCCGGAGCGGCCAGCCTTTTGGTGAAGACAGAAAGCATGGAACAGATTGCTGTCTTTGGCTATATTCCGGAGGCATCGCTGTCAGCCAGTTATTCCGATTTGAGCGGGCGTTGTATACAGAGTCAGAGCATGACGGACAAAGGCTTGGAGGTAAAACAGTATCTCTACAACGGGATTGGGGCTTTGGAGACAGAGACTGCCGTTGCCCTTGTGCCGGACGCAAATTTTGGATATAGGGAAAACTTTGTCACAGGATATAAGGACATGTCAGAACCAATCGGCGGAGAGATTGCGGATTTGCTTCCGGAGGCGCAGGGATATCCGTTTTCGTCCACTCGGTATACTAGTGATGAGCAGTGCCGTCCGGTTGAAAATTCTTCCTTTGGCGCGAAGTTTAGGATAGGGGGAGGACATACGGCGTCAGCGGCAACGGCGGCAGCCGTCTCATTGCCGTGTGGATTTTCGGATAATACATGTATCGCGCATTCTGTTACAGGCATGGATAAATTATCCACGACACGAATCAGTGACGGTTCGGGTTTGGTTATGACGATAGAGCAGCAGGGCGGGGAACGCATTGTCACGGCTTATGAAAACAATATCAGGGGGCAGCATGAAAAGATATATTATCCCAATTATTTTGGAGGGGATGCTTCGGCAGTCGGCGAGATTACATACGATGCGCTCGGATATATTGCAAGCCGAAGGGAGCCGGATTATGCCCTTGTGAGAACGGTGTATGACTCTTATGGACGACTGCGGTTTCTAAGCAGCAATCCCGATAAGGATTTTTATATTTATCATGTTTATGATGCATATGGGAGGGAAACGCAAGTCGGTTCGGTAGACGCAAAGTACGATGAAGAAGCGCTTAGGAAAACGGCGGATGCGGTAAACCAGGCGCCTGCCGGTGCGAAACCGTCCAAGGAGATTTATTATTATCATGGAACGGATACGGAGAATGCCTATGAAATCGGGCGTGTTGCAAAAGTAATCACATATTATGACAGCGGCCATGCCGTAACGGAAACGTACCGCTATGATAAATGCGGGAATGTCAGTGTATATTCGGTGACGGTTGACGGGCATACGGAGCGTGTTTTTTCGGAATATGATTTGTCAGGAAGGGTTCTGTCAAGAAAGACGTCAAATTTGGAAGACGGGGTATTGGAATACGGATATGATGCCTCTGACCGTGTGAAAGAGATTTGGTATAACGGAGAAAAAATATACGGGGCAGAGTATGAGCCGAATGGAAAACTGACTGCGGAGCTGTTTGGAAGCATGAAGCGTTCTTATGCGTACAATTCAGCTTATGCACTTTCCAAAATATCAGACGGTTTTGTGACACAGAAGCTGGAATATGAGGAAGACCAGTTCTATTCCGGAAAAATTACGGAAATAACAACCAGCATAAAAGGCGCGGATTCTGTCCTTGCCAAGGATTACAGACGCAAGGTTTCTTATGATGCGCTGGGGAGGATTGCTTCCGTAACGGATACGGAGAAAAGTCAGATTGCTATCGCATATGACTGTAATAATAATCCCGGCAGTGGGTTTAACGGGGAAACACTGGAATACCAAAAAGGTTCCAATCATCTGATTCAGTCAGATGATACGGCTTATTCGTATAACAATAATGGTGCAGTGGTAAATGCCGGATTTTGTGAAATGGAATATGACAGGGTTTTTGAAAATATTGTCAGGCTGCGCACAAAGGACTCAGAAATAAAATATGTCTATGGTGTAGACGGCATCTGTATGCACAACGAGGGCGGCACAACGGCATACTGTGTGTCGATTGACGCAAAGACAGTGCTTGAGCGGGACGAATCGGGAACGCTGAAACTGTTTGTGTATGGGGCTAATGGGATAGCAGCTGAAATTGTGGACGGAAAAGTGTATTGGCTGCTAAAAGATTATCAGGGTTCAGTCCTTGCGGTATGTGATGAGAAAAAGGTTTACCGGGCATACCGCTATGCACTTGGGGGAGCAATCCAATACAGTTATTCCGACGGGACGGTAAAAGGACTGGCAGCGATTGGATTTGTCGGTGCGAGGGCTATCGAAGATAAAGAGGAGTGTCCGATTTACAGGTTCGAACATAGGTTCTACGATGCAAAAACCGGAAGATTTCTTTCGATTGATCCTATGGTGCAGTTTGCAAATCCGTATGTTTACGGTAATGCTGACTGGATTAATTACATTGACCCGGACGGAGCCTGGTCGTGGGGATTATTCGGGGCAATAGCGGGCGGATTGGCTGTGGTTGTTGGCGGTTTCGTATTGACAGTCGTGTCGGGCGGACTGGCAGCCCCGGCGCTTGCCGTAACGCTTGGACTAGCGGGCGCCGGGCTGATTGGCGCGGGTGCCGGTTCCGCTGTCTATGGAATCTGCACGGCGGTAAAGGGCGGTGATTTCGACGCAAAGGACTGGGGGATTACCGTTGGCTGCGGTTTTGTATTTGGTGCGTTGACTGCCGGAGTCGGAGCTGCAATCCCCGGAACATGCCTGACCGGTCTTGGTTGCTCTGCGGCAATGTCCACCTTTATCACGGATGTAGGGACGGGAATTGTGACAGGAATATTGGACGGATATGTGACCAATGGATGTCTGAATCTTGTGCATGGCTGTGATTTTAACGCGGGCGCCGGGACTGCGATATGGCAGGGGGCGGTGTGCGGTGCGGTTTTTGGCGCATTCACAGGTTTGGCGTCTGGTTTTCGCTCGAATGTTGCAAGAAATATTGGCTCACATGGGGATAACTGTGAAATTGGTATCGGGACGGAACTGCATCGAAATGATTATAACCATTCCCTGCTTGGAATGTATGAGGGAGGGCATCTCCGGTCGGCAAGGGATGTATGGCCTTTAGTGGATGATACAACGCTTGTGCAGGACCGGTTAATAAACCTTGTTAACCGAAATTCCCCAAAGCTTAGGCTGAGTAAGCTTAAGGTGACAGACAGGGCTTACCATTCGATAGAAAACAGGCTTCCTCAATTGGGTGCGACAGATGAGCATTTCAGCGTTATCACAAACTCATGCACAGGCAATGTCGTCAGTTGGATAGCGGAGGGAGGAATATGCCCGCCTTTTTGGGTCAGATGGCCTAGCGGTCTGCGCTTTTGGGCATTTCTTGCATCAATATAATTTTAATTTTTTTAAAAAAGGAGGTTTGACATGTCAGAAAAAAACACAAAACCAAGCATTATTATTTCCAAGGACTGTCCACTGATTGTCAGCGGTACGGGTGACTGCCGTGAGTACAATTACGTTGTGCTTGAAAAGGGCGCGTTTATCCGGATCCTTGACGGAAGCAAATTTTCCATTGAGACTTTGGCGCGTGAGCTGCCGGCATCGGACGTTCCGATTTCCACGGCCGGGGAGCAGTCTTTTTTGCAGGATGATATTTATAGCGGATTCGATATCATCATTGCAGGAAGGGACGGCGAGAACGGTAAATGCGGTGGAAACGGCGGAAGCGGTAATCAGGGCGGAAACGGCGGCTGGGGCGCTCCGGGAAAAGACGGACTGCCTTTAAACCAAAATTTTGATTTCACCGTTGATAATCTGCAGTTTGACCTCAATATTTATTATGGCGGCGGGAAAGGCGGCGATGGCGGAAACGGCGGAAACGGTGGGAACAGCAGCGGCGAAGGCTTAATCGGCGGTTATGGCGGCGATGGCGGAATCGGCGGTGATGGAGGGGACCAGACGGACTATACGCTTACGGTAACCTGTTCCAGTGCTTCGGAGCCGGCACATGTCTGTAAGGTGACAAATGCCGCATCAATGGGTGGGAAAGGCGGTCAGGGCGGAGTCGGCGGCAGCCCTGTACCCACAACCGGCAATAATAACGGCAGCCGTGGAACTGACGGAAGCAAGGGCGGAAAAGGAAAAGTCGTTCTCAATGGCGAGGAGGTGGAATAAATATGGCGAAATCACTTCTTTCCTTATTTAAAGAAGGACAGACAGAGCTTGATTTTTCGAATCCGGAACAGGCACGGGCATATATTGACCTATTTGGCGGTGAGGAGTATGTGAAATCAAAGTATCCGCTTTTTTACAAGGCATGGCAGAGGACGAGGAAGCATGCGTCAGAGCGGTCGGGTGAGATAAAAAACGGGATACCGAAATACGACTGCCTGCTTGACACAATCCATACGGTTACAAACCAGAAAGCAGATTTGGGTGAAAATTCTGGCCCGACAAGGCTGGTGAGTGATGCGAATTTTATGGGTGTTCCTCCGGTTCCGGTATTTATGCAGGGAGAAATGGCGGACGAGACGGAACATACATTGCTTGATGCATTCAGTACGCTTTTTACACAGCAGGATTTTGATGAGAATGACTGCTTAAAGAAGCCCCTGAGTGCCGACCTGACAAAGGTATATTCCGGAAAAACAAAAAATATCCATGCGCAGACCGCATTCAGCTATAGTGATAATCAGGGGCTGCTCAATGCGGTGAAAAAGGAGCAGGATACAACGCTGCTTAGCGGCAGTGAAATCTTTCAGGAAATAACGGTTACTGACCCGAAATCTTCCAAAAACAATCAGAAGATTCATTATGTTTATGGACGCCCGGCTGATGCGAACACGGATTACGTAGTTACAGATGAAGAGGCGCATGTGGAGCGCAATCCTGATAAAACGGGGAAGCGTACCGGTATTTACCTTAAAATCAATGGTGAATTTACAACGATAGACAGTGCAACGCCTATAGAGTATGCCGTGGATGCGCAGTCATACAGGACGCAGCTGCAGTTTGCCAATGAGGGAATCGTGTATTACGACCATGATACCACGGAAATTGCTAAATTTTTCACAGTTTCCGGTAAGAAGGTTACGTTTTCCTATGCTCCGTATTGGGGAGACGGCCAAAAGCTGGACTGCAGCCTGTTTGGTACGAATGCGACGCTTTATTTGTATTTACAGGGGTATTTTAAAGTGGATTTAGGGAATGGAATGGGAGAGTTTGATATTCCCTTTAGCATTAAAAGTGTGGATTCCCCGCCCGAGGGGCAGTTCTACCATTCTGTGAACAGTTCTACGGTGTACATTCCTCCGCTGAATATTCTGTGGGGATGCTTTAGCAAAAAGTGTCAGGTCAGAATGGAGGACGGAACGCAAAAAGCAATTACGGAGCTTGCTGCAGGAGATATGGTTCAGAGTGGGGACGGCTCGGCAGCAGAGGTGATATCGGCATCCGTTGGCGGTCATGAAGATAAAATGATTCATATTGAAACGGTTGACGGGCGTACGATTGAAGTGAGTGATTACCATCCGATAAAGACAAAAAAAGGAACAATCGCGGCACTGGACCTGCGTCCAAATGACGTTGTCATTCTTGAAGACGGGGAATCCCCGGTCCTTTATACATACCTTGTCGATTACGATGACGAGGTCTGCAGCGTTTTACTGAACGGTAATTTCCTGATTGTAAACGGATTTGTAACCGGCGATGCACAGATACAGCAAAATGTGCAGCACAGGGAAACAGAAGCACTCAGTGAAGAGGCGCTGGCACTGTCGGAAGAGATGGAACGGGCGTTTGCGGAGTTGCTATAAATAACAGATGTTATATGGTGCTGGCGGTTCTCCGTCAGCACCGCACCTTTAAAAACTGCGCTTTCCCATGAATCCGCACCGCTTCGGAATCCGCAGGCACGAAAATACAGTCCCCGCGGAAAAAATGCAGCGCTTCGCCGCTTTCCTCAAGAAAAACCCCGCACCCGTTCGTACACAGCAGTACCTGAAAAGAAGTGCTGTCCGTCTGAAAACCAACCAGTTCACGGCAGCGCTCCGTGTTAATCAGCATTCGTTCTACCTGGAAATATTTGCAGCGGCAGAGAAATTCCGTCGCACTTCCCGGAACATAATTCAGGACACGGATTTGCTGTTTTGGCGTCGCGCTTCCTTTGAGATTTACAACCTCCATCGCCTTATCAATATGCAGTTTTCGCAAATTCCCGTTTTTATTCGTACGGTTGTAATCATACATGCGGTAAGTAAGGTTAGAGCTTTCCTGAACCTCTGCAACCAAAGTACCCGCACCGATTGCGTGTACGGTTCCGGGCTCGATAAAAAACACATCATCTTTATGAATCGGAACCTTTTGTAAATACTTTTCCACCGTACCCATGTGCAGACTGTTCCTTAAGATATCCGCATTCATGTCGTGGGTAAAACCGTAGATAAGCTGCGCATCCCTGGATGCATCCAGCACATACCACATTTCCGTTTTTCCCTTCTGACCGTTTTCCTTTTCATATGCATACGCGTCATCAGGGTGTACCTGAACGGACAAATCCTTCTTCGCGTCAATAAATTTAATCAGGATAGGAAGCTCACCCTTTGTCCCCGGATGCGTTCCCAAAAACCCGGGATGCTCCTTTAATACATCCGATAATAGCATGCCGCAAAACTCACCGCTTGCGACCAGGCTTGGTCCGTCAGGATGGGTGGAACATTCCCATGTCTCCGCCAAAGGCTCCAAATCAATCCCTTTTGAGAAATCGTCATTCAGACGGCTCCCGCCCCAAAGATAATCTTTTCCCGCTGGTTTCAGCAGAAACGGTTTAGCTTTCGAGTTCATACTTGTGTTTATCATGAACGCTAATCTCCTTGCCGAGCTGGACTTCGATTACCTGAAGCTGTGTGTCCGCAATAATCGTGTGACGGCATCCCGCCGCCATTGTTACGACATCCCCTGCTTTCACCTTCTGCTCCATTCCGTCCACAATCGTACGCCCTTCGCCCGAAATCACAGTCCACACCTCGTCCCTGAAATCATGGCTGTGATAGTTCATCCGGTGTCCTGAGTGGAGTGTTACCTTTATCGTCACGCTTTCTTCTTCCATGTCCAGCACGCGGAAGCTTCCCCATGATTTTTCCGCAAACATAATCTTCTGCTCCAACGTATTTACCAAGGGTTTAATATAGCTGGACTGTTCTTTGTCGGAAACAAGAATCCCCTCCGGACTTGCGGAAACGACAATATCCTTCAGACCCATACAGATAACAGGAACGTTCAGCTCATTTACAACATGCACATTTTCACAGGTTTCATTGAACAGCGCTTCGCCGACACTGTTGCTGTCCATTGCCTCCGTCAGCGTGTTCCAGGTACCAAGATCCTTCCAGGTTCCGGCAAACCGCATCACTTCTATCAGCTTTTCATGCTCCGCGACGGCATAGTCAAAACTGATTTTCTCCAACGTATCGTATTTTGCAAATAAATCATTGTAATCCGTAAAATCAATCAATTCATGTGCACGCTTTAAAACATAGCCTAAACGGAATGCAAAAACACCGCCGTTCCATAACGCGCCGTTTGCAATGTATTCTGCGGCAAGCTCCTTTGTCGGTTTTTCCTTAAACATGGAAACATTACTGACAGGCGCACTGCTTTCCGGAATAATGTACCCGTATTTTTCACTGGGATAGGTCGGCTCAATCCCCATTAACACAAGATTTGCCTCACTGACCTCTGCACGCTTTCCAAGCTCCTTAAGCGTTTCAAAGTAATCCGCCTCAACATACGGATCAACCGGACATACGACAACCGACTCGCTCTCACCAATCCCCCTGACATCCTTTAAATATGCCGCGGCAAGCGCAATTGCGGGAAATGTATCCCGCCTGCAGGGCTCGACACTGATACCGACGCCTTCCCCTAACTGGTTATTAATCGAAGAAACCTGCGATTTGGAAGTGGCAATCGTCACGGACGCATCCTTGTCCACCGTCTTAATCTGACGGTATACACGCTGCACCATGGATTCCAATTCCCCGTCCTGTCCGTGGAAAATCTTGATAAACTGCTTGGAACGGATATCATTGGACAATGGCCACAAACGCTGTCCCGAACCGCCCGATAACAAAACAATATTCATAAAAACCTCCAGTTTCATAAAAAATACAATTCTATTATAAGGTTAAATTGCAAATCTTATCAATAGAAAAATAAAGTTTTAAATATCCCCAGTTTGTGGTAGAATTTTATTTGAATGAAAAATGGAAGACAGGTGGTAAAATGAAGCTGAAAAAAGAAATTGTTTTGGAATTAATTACTGCATATATATTTGTTTTTGCATTGGGCTTTATGCTGTTTATTTATGAGCCGATTTTCATGTACGCTGTTAATATGGATGATTTTTGGTTTGATTTTAGTATTATGATAAAGCCGACGCTAAAAATTGGAGGGATATTCTTCTTAATTACAATAACAGCAGTTACGCTATTTTATTTTGTGGACAGGCTCTTTGATAAAAAGAGGACAGTATTCCATATAATGATACTGGCGGGTTCGGTGCTTTTTTATATTTTATACATACAAGGAAACTGGATGGTAAAAAATCTTCCGCCTTTAGATGGTTCTGAGATTATATGGGAAAATTATGGAAGGATAGAAAACAAAATCATAATTGCGGCGGGAATTGTTTTCTGTGCAGTAATCATTTTATTGGTGAAAAAATGCGGATTGAAGAAGACGGTGCGGCGTCTTACATTGGTATCGACAGTGGTTTTGGTGATGCTGTCAGTCTCTCTTGTATCCACGGTTACGGGCTATAATGCTTTAAAAAGAAAAGACGGGGTCGCTTTTTCGATGAAAAACTTTAATAATATTTCCGAGAATCAGAATTTTTTGATTTTTTTGGCAGATGCTGTGGATGCAGGGACTTTTAGCAGGATATTGAATGACAGTCCTGAATATAAGAACATTTTTGAGGACTTTACCTTTTATTCTGATGCGGCGTCAGTCTACCCTTATACAAGGGATGCCATACCGCAGATATTGTCTGGGAGTATAAACCGGAATGAAAAAGAGTTTAGTGAATATAGCAGTGATGCATACAATCATTCTAAACTTTTTTCTATGCTGGAAGAGGAGGGATACAGCTTAAATTTATATGACCATGAATTGATATGGAATGGAAACCGGGAATATGGCGTAAGCAATGCCGATTCGATTTACAATATTCGGATTGATTTAACTGATTATGCAAAACAGGAATTAAGATGGATTTTGTTTAAATATTTGCCATACAGTTTAAAAAAATATTCGAAAATAAGTGACCTGAACTTTAATAAATGCTATTATGACTGGAAAAATGCCTCTATATACACTGAAATTGCCAGCCATAACCAATTGGATAAACAGGCAGACAGTATGTTTCAATTTGTTCATGTGGAAGGGGCGCACGAACCGTTTCGCTATGATAAGGATTTGAACATTATTTCCGGAGGCACATACTCACAGGCAATAGAAGCTTCCATAACATTGATAAAGGAATACATTCAACGATTGAAAGAGAATGGCGCGTATGACAACTCAATCATTGTTATTATGGCAGATCACGGTTATTGTACCGAACCTGTGTCTGAATTGAGCGAGAATATCTTATACCGGTATAATCCTGTTTTGCTGATAAAGGGATATCAGGAAAAACATGAATTCCTGGAAACGGATACCCCGGTTTCCTATGCGGATTTGACAGATGCTTACCATGATTTACTGGCAGGAAAGAAAAGCACAGAGCTGTCTCAAAATATTGACAGTAACTTAACGAGAAAAGTGATATACTACGAATATCTTAAAGAGGATCAAATGGTTGAATATGAGATAAGAGGAAGAGCCAAAGATGCAAAAGAATTTCGGCAGACCGGAAATTTCTTTGACAGACAGTAAAAGAATATAAAAGAATTGTATTCTGTAGAAATAATTGTTATACTAAAGGGCAGTAAATAGGAATATAAGAAGAGGAGTGAATATATGTACGATTATTTAATAGTAGGAGCAGGTCTTTTCGGCGCAGTCTTTGCGCATGAGGCAAAGAAAAAAGGGAAAAAATGTCTCGTGGTGGACAAGCGTCCGCATATCGGAGGCAATATTTATACAGAAAACGTAGAAGGCATCGCGGTACACCGGTACGGCGCGCACATCTTCCACACAAGCAACAAAGAGGTATGGGACTATGTACAGCAGTTTGCGGAATTTAACCGCTACACGAACAGTCCCGTTGCAAATTTCCACGGGGAAATATACAGTATGCCCTTTAATATGTATACCTTCAATAAAATGTGGGGCGTAGTGACCCCTGAAGAAGCAAAAAGCAAAATAGACGAACAGGTAAAGGCATCCAAAATCAATAACCCCGAAAACCTTGAAGAGCAGGCGATTTCCCTTGTCGGAAAAGATATCTATGAAAAGCTTGTCAAAGGCTACACGGAAAAACAGTGGGGCAGAAAAGCGACAGAGTTGCCCGCCTTTATCATAAAACGCCTTCCCGTGCGATTCACATATGACAACAATTACTTCAATGACACGTACCAGGGTATTCCGATTGGCGGCTACACGGGAATGGTCGGGAAAATGCTGGAGGGAATTGATGTGCAGCTTGGCGTGGACTTCTTCAAAAACAGGGAAGAGCTTCAGGTGCAGGCGCAAAAGACGGTATTTACAGGCATGATTGACGAATACTTCGATTACAGTCTTGGTGAACTGGAATACAGGGGACTCAAATTCGAGACGGAGCTTTTGGATGAGAAAAATTATCAAGGGAATGCAGTCGTCAATTACACGGATTATGAGACACCTTACACACGCATCATAGAGCACAAGCACTTTGAGTTCGGCACACAGCCCAAAACCGTCATCACAAGGGAATATCCGCAAAAGTGGGTGCGTGGTGAGGAACCCTATTATCCGATGAACGACGATAAAAACAATAGCCTTTATGAAAGATACAGGGAACTTGCCAATAGAGAAACAGATGTTATTTTTGGCGGCCGCCTTGGACAGTATAAATACTATGACATGGATGACGTTATAGAGGCAGCGCTCAACTGCGCGAAAGAACATTTATAAGAAAAAATATTTATTAAGAAAGAATATTTATAAAGAAAGAATAGATATAAAAAGAGAAAGACAATGATTGAAAGAACATTGACCCAAATTAAGCAATTAAAACCAATAAAGCAGTTAAAACAGCTCATATGGGACAGATTGAATAAAATAACACCTGGAATGATAAAGGATTTCCTGGTAAAACACAGGGAGTTCATTTTGCAGTGCATCTTTGCCGTAATTATTATGGCAATCGGCACATACAGATACCAGGAAAGCACAATGCCCATCCTGCTGGATGACGAATACGGGTACTGGTCAAACAGTGCTTACTTCACAGGCGATAACTGGTCGTCCATCACGTGTAAAATCGGCTACTATTCTTACGGCTATAGTCTTGTGCTTGCGCTGGTCAGACTGTTTTCGCTGCAGCGCGGACTAAGATGGGAGGAGTTTTACCAGCTTGCGCAGCTCGTCAACGTATCCTTTCTCGTACTCGGTTTTTTCATGGCAGTGCAGCTGTGCAAACGGTATATGAAAAACCTAGGCTGGATTGTGCGGGACATGGCATGCTTTACCGTGATGCTGTTTAGCTCCAACCTCTTTTATGCGCACATCACCTTTACGGAATGCACATTAAACGTTGTATTTTGGATATTCCTGTACATGATGATGCGTGTGATTGACAAGCCGGGCGTGGCAAACCACATCGGCTACGCGGTGACGGCATTCTATATCTATACCGTGCACCAGCGCGCACTTGCAATCCTCGTAACATCCGTACTGGTGGTACTGTATCTGCGTTTTGTGGGAAAGAATGCCTTAAAGCACGCCGCGGCGTTTGGAATCACACTCTATGGATGCAGCCTTTTGCATTCCGCGATAAAAGGAACACTCCAAAATGTCAGCTACATGGGAAAAGAACCCGGCGGACTGACAGACAGCCTGCAATACATCTTTACCAAAAAATCCGCACTCTTTCTGGTGGCAATGCTGTTGCTTTTTGTGCTCCTGTATCTGCTGGACAAGGGGAAAGTACGCCTCGTGCTTGGCATCGCGGCAGCGGGACTGGCAATTGCGGCAGTGTATTTTGTGACACATGCAGGGGAATTAAGCGCGGCACAGTCAAATGTCCCGACGAAAATCGCCATGAATGACTTCGCTGGTCAATGGTGGAAAATCAAGGGCATTTTTTCCAAGAGCGGCATGGTAAGACTGGGGACAAGCGTTGTGGGAAAATGGTTTTACCTCGCGGCATCAACAGGACTTGTAATCTGCTGGGGAATGAGAAACCTCTTTGGAAACTTTTTCCTGATGCTGGCGGACAGCACAAAACGGCTGGTTGCCGCAGTAAAGGGCAGCGAATATGCCGGCATGAAATCCGTATCCGCAAGCTGGAATGACAGAATATGGTATGTGGGCGTATTTTTGGCATGGTTTGGAACCTTTATGATTTGCGCCATTTATAAAGAAGGATTTTACAAAAATGACGACCTTTTAAACGGCAGGTATCATGAGTTTGTAATCGGGATTCTCCTGCTGTACAGTTTAAATATCCTGATAAAGGAAAGAAAATGGTTTATAACGGCGCTGGTAAGCCTGACAATGTTTATCGCAGCCGCATGGTTCTGCCAGTTTGCAATGAACGAACTGCAAAGGACAGAGTTTGAGCTTGCGCACTGCGTCATGTTCGGGCGCGTGATATGGAACTATCAGGTCCCGTACGGAAGAATCAGAGTCCTGGCGCAGTATGTGCTGGCACTCTCGGCGGCATTCTTTGCTGTCTTTAAGCTCGGCAGTTATTTTATAAAGTCGCACAAGGTAGCGGCGGCAAGATGCGTGCTGGCGCTTCTGATACCGGCATATGCGTGGGTGCATCTGGCAAATACTATCGTGGATAACTATGTCGTAGTCAGAAACGAAAAGCAGTCGGGTGCAATGCCGAAGGTTGCGTCAAGAATCAAAGCGCTGCGTGTGGATGCGCCAATCTATTTTGCGGAGGATTATCTCTCCTACAGACAGGCAGAAGTCATCCAGTTTATGCTGCAGGACAAAACCATCACAATGACACACATAGGCGACATGAACTTTGACGAGGACGCGTATTTCATCATCAACAACAGATACCTTGCGGAAGATGTGCGCGTGGCGGAAAAATGCGAGACAGTGCAGATTGTCGGAAACTATGCCGTTGTTATTAATAAAGAGCAGGAGATACACGAAAAATGGGTGGAATACGAGGAGAGACTTCAGAAAAGACAGCAGTTTTTCTCTCGGTAGTCATGCCGGTTTACAACGGTGAAAAAGACTTGCCGGCTGCAATTGAGAGCATCCTGAACGCCACATATAAAGACATTGAGCTCCTGCTGGTTGACGACGGCTCCACGGACCAAAGCGCCGGAATCTGCGTGCAGTATCAGAAAACGGATAAAAGGATCCGGTATATTTACCAGGAAAACAGCGGAATTGTATCGGCAAGAAACCGGGGACTGCTGGAAGCATCGGGAGCGTATCTGTGCTTTTGCGATCAGGATGACATTGTGGCGCCGCGGATGTATGAACGCCTGATTGGCAGGATGCAGACCTGTGGGGCACAGATTGGCATATGCGGTACAGGCAGACTTATCAACGGAAAAAAAAGCCCGTATGAACGCATTGGAAACGGCGTATATGGGGCGGAAGAAATCCGCAGGGAGCTGCTCTATCCCATCCTGTTCCGCGGATATGAGTACGATTTTGTACAAAGCGGCAATTATTTATATGGTACATTATGGAAATGCATTTTTAATAGAAGCTTTATCATGGAAAACGGATTTCGTTTTAAACGCTTTATTGACTATGAGGATGACTGGCTCTTTGTGACCGAGACACTCTGTGCGGCAAAAAAAGCCGTGACGGACAGCTATACCGGATACTACTGGAGGGTGAACAATGGCTCCAAATCCCATTCCTGCCACTTTGTGGAAAACATAATCCCCAGAATCCGCGAATATAGCGCATATGTGGGCAATTACCTGCCAGCCGGCGTCGTTGACAAAGAGATATTAAAAGAGTATATTAGTGTAAGCTTATGCGAGAAATTTGTCATATTATATCAAAATGAAGCAGGAATTCCGGAATATGATAAAGAAAAGAGAAAACAATACCACATGGAGGTCAGGGAATATATGGAGTCCGTGGATTACAGAACAAAGCTTGAGTGCCAAAAACGTCTGAAAAGAGGAGTGTTTCGGCGAAAGGCAGTATTAGGCGCGCTCCGGTATCTTGGCGTGGAAAGAACCTTTTGCATAAGCAGGGCGGTGGACTGGCTGGAAAGGACTTTGGGCAGCGTACAGTGGGTTGTAATGTTTGAGAGGAGGTTGAAAAGGGGAAAAAATGAAGTTAATCATTCAGATACCATGCTATAACGAAGCGGAAACCCTGGAAATCGCGTTGAATGACCTGCCAAAACAGATAGACGGGATTGATGAAATCGAATATCTGATTATCAATGACGGCAGCAGTGACGACACGGAACGGGTGGCGCTTGAGTGGGGGGTCAACTATATCGTGCATTTCAAGAGAAACCTCGGACTTGCAAAAGGTTTTCTCGCAGGAATTGACCTTGCGCTGAGGCATGGTGCGGACATCATTGTCAATACGGATGCGGACAACCAGTACAGCGGTGCGGACATCGCCAAGCTGATACAGCCAATCTTGAAAAGAGAGGCGGATATCGTAATCGGTGAACGTCCAATCGACGAAATCCAGGAGTTTTCACTGGTTAAGAAGAAACTGCAGAAGTTCGGCAGCTGGGTGGTGCGCGTCGCGTCAAAGACGGATATACCGGATGCGCCAAGCGGCTTTCGCGCATACAGCAGGAAAGCGGCAATGCGGGTGAACGTGCACAATGAATATACGTATACGCTGGAAACAATCGTGCAGGCAGGGCGGAACAAAATGGCAATCACGTCAGTTCCGGTACATACCAATCCCGAGCTTCGCAAGTCAAGACTCATGAATTCCATGGCGGCGTATATTAAGAAGTCCATGCTCACAATCCTGCGCGCCGTACTGATGTATAAGCCGATGAAAGTATTTACAATGATAAGCAGTGTGTTTATCTTTATCGGAATGATGATCGGCATACGGTTTTTGTATTTTTATTTTAACGGAAACGGGGGCGGACACGTCCAGTCGCTGATTCTCGCGACGATGATGATTATTATCGGATTTCAGACGCTTGTAACGGGACTGCAGGCGGATATCATATCAGCCAACCGGAAAATTTTGGAAGATATGCAGTTCCGCATTAAAAAACTGGAGTTCGGACTGCTTGATCCGGACGGGAATGCACGTGTGGAAAACTCGAAAGTGTGCATTTATACGGAAGAAAAAGAGGGCATTAATGTTAAAAGAGCTGACGATTGACACGCAATTGTGTACAATTCATACAAAAATAACAGGGAAGCCACTCTTTGCGGAAAAAAGGCTTGCATTTTAAAATTTGCGGTTATATAATAACAGAGTAAAAATTACACATGGAGGAGAAGGTGCTATGAAAGGAAAGTTTATTAAAAAGCTAATGGCATATGCGTTGGCAGCCGCTATGGTCGTGTCAACACCTATGACAGCATTTGCTACAGAGTTTTCTGATAATTTCTCTGTTTCTGACGGCGTACCCGGAAACGGAAATGATCAGGACAATACTGGTACTGTTTCTGGTACAGGAACCGATACAACAACCTTGAAAGATAATTGGGATAGTATCGCAGGTATCAAGATTGTTGAGACTGAACCTGTTACTTTGCCGGAGGAAGAAACGACAGAACTGACAGCAGAAGTCATTTACAAGGATGGCGTTACACTTACTGATGAAGTAAAAGAAAAGATTAACAAGAAAATCAGATGGAAGACCACGGACAATGCTGATTACACCATTACTATTGATGCAAACATTGACAACATGACAAAATGTACTGTCAATGCAAAGAAGGAAGGAACTGCTGGTGTTAAGGCAGAATTGAATTTGGATAATGGAACTGTTTATGAGAGTGACATTGTTACGGTAAATGTTATTGGTTCGAATGCGGAGATACCCATTACGTCCATTGACTGGGATTATGATGCAATAGAAGAGAATACATTTTATGCAGGTCATTCATATGACTTAAATGAATATTTGCTGGTAAACGGTCTTCCTTATTATATCTTTGCAGAAAACTGGGAAAGTGTTCTCAGAATTACATATGCAACGGATGCTGATCCTAAGAAACAGGCATCGATTACACAGCAGGAGGTTCCGGAGTATCTTAGAGACATTCTTGGAGAGCAGGCGTGCGGCTTAACAGTTTCTAGGTCATTAAAGAATGATGACACAATTAAGGTATATGCTAAGTTTGCAAATGAAGATGCAGATAATATTTTTGCTTCCTATGCAAATGATGGTGAGAACGATGAATTTAATGAAATTAATTCATGGAAGCCTATAGAAGCAACATTTAAGATTGCTAAGGGAGTACCGTCTAAGCATATAGTACCGAGTATAAGGAAGGCTACATTAGACTTTGGTGAGTTATATGATAATGATGGTCAGGAAGACTATGAGGTAGGTGAATATTATGATGATCCGGTATATGGATTATGTCCGGCTACACCGTTTACGGTAGAGTTAGATCAGGGCACTACAGATACATGGACATGGACATCAAAGAATTCATCTATTGCGGGAATCGTAGATGATCCTGAATATAATGATAATATTCATATGCTTATTGTAGGTCGTAATGTAGGTAAGACAACAATTACAGTTACAGCATCAAGCGGCAAGAAGGCAAATGTCAGTGTTAGGGTTGATGCAACATTAAAGTATATTGAGAGTGTTGGCTCTATTGAGACATGGTCAGGAAAGACAACACCTGTAGAGGTTACAAGAATACCTGCACAGAACACAGAGAAGCTTAAGATTACATCATCGGATAAGAAGATTAAGGTAAAGGGTCAGGCAATTGTACCTGCAGCTAATTTAGGCGATGATCAGATTGATGCTACAATTACGGTTTCCTCATATAAGAAAAACTCAGGCGTAGACTCTTGTGATGTAGACGTTATAGTTTATCAAAGTGATGTTACCTTGACAGGCGTAGAGCGTTATATTGATGTAGAGGAAAGCGTGCCTGTAGCGAAGCCTGAAAAATTCAAATATCTTGAGGGCTTCTATACTGATGATGATACATATTATGAATGGCTTGATAATAATGATGGTTTAGGTAATGATAAGCAGAACGTTTGGAGAGCTGGATATAGAATTGGTGATTGGGCAGATACAGAATCTCTTTCATGGACTTCAAGCAATCCTGCAGTAGCTAGCGTAAATGGTGGCTTGGTTGTAGCAGGCGGAAAGCCGGGTACTGCTAAGATTACAGTATCGTCTGTAGGACGTAGCGGTAATGGATACAAGACATTTAAAAAGTCATTTAATGTAAAGGTTACACCTGTCTGCGAGGCAATTGTATTGAAGTCTCAGGAAGTTGCAAATGTAGCTGGAAAGAAAGTTACACTTTCTGTTAAACAGTTACTTCCTAAGAAGACAATAGATGAGGTTAATTGGTTTGTACAGGAGGCTATTGATGCAGATGGTAATCTTGTTGATATAGGTTATAAACCGGATGAGGCAATTAATCCGAAACCATCAAAGAAATTAACATTTGCGATACCGGCAGAACTTAAGGCTGGTAGCCAGATTACTCTTAGAGTAGAATCAGGAGTTGCGACAACATACGCTCGTATATATGTTCTCGATAGAATGACTAAGAGAGTACAGTTTACAGATGAGAATGGTGATGTTGCAAAAACTATCCGTCTTGGAATTGGCGAATTGAAATTGCTTTCAATATATGGCGATAGCAAGGGTGACGTTCCAAAGTATGGCGGATACAGTGTCAATAAGTCAGGCGTTGTAAAGGTATTGGAGTTGAAGGACGGCAGAGCAATTATTTGTGGTGTCGGCAAGGGTAAGGCTACAATTACTGCAGAGATGGCGTCAGGCAAGAAGGCTAAGGTTACAGTTATAGTAGAATAAAAACGTTAATAAGATTGTAATTTTTACACATATGACAGGAGAAAATCTTGAAAAAGATTTTCTCCTGTTTTTTAGGGTATAATTAGCTTTGTACCTGCCAGCAGTTCAGATTTTGCTGTAAATATAATGACCCAGAAAACAAAATTTGGCAATATAAAAAGCCCGCGCATATGCAGGCATAACACTTATGTAAACAAGCATTAATTTTGACATTCTATGCGCCCTTTTTATATGCATGCCATTGGCATATATATAATCCGTATAAACGATGCTTAGGATAAAATCAGTTTAAGACCTTGCGAACTGCCCCAAAATGGAATAAAATAACAGTATATCTTCAAACTAGTCAAAATCGAAAGGAACTATTATGTCAAAGATAGCTGTTTATTTCCCGGGAATAGGATACCATTGTGACAAACCGCTTTTGTATTATGGAAGAAGCATTGCAAAGAACCTTGGATATGAAATTTCCATAAGTGTAAGCTATACATACAGTGCCCAAAATATCCGTGGCAATGAGGAAAAGATGAAAGAGGCATATGGAACGCTGCTTTCGCAGGCGGAAGATGAACTTGCAGACACCGTTTGGCAGGAATATGATGATGTTCTTTTTGTTTCAAAGAGCATCGGAACAATCATTGCAGCGTCCTATGCAAAGAAGCATGGGCTGATAAGCGCAAAGCATATTCTGTATACACCTTTGGCTCAGACGTTCTTATTCGAACCACGAAATGCAATCAGTTTTATCGGAACGGCAGACCCTTGGAGCAGCATGGACGAAATTATCCGGCTTTCCGCAGCAAACCATGTCCCCCTGACCGTATATGAGGGCTGCAACCATTCCCTTGAATGTAACGACACGTTGAAAAATATAGAAACCTTAAAAGACGTGATGCAAAAGACAAGGAACTTTATTGTTTCTGTTTAACTTTACACATTCCCGTTTTCCTTCCTGAACTGTATCGGTGAAATTCCCGTATTGCGCTTAAAACAGTCACTAAAATACGCATTACTTGAGAACCCTGATTCCGCGGCAATTTCCGTAAGACTCATTTTCGAACCGGAGAGCAGCCGCTGTGCATACATAATCTTTTCATTGCGTACAAACGTGGAAAACGGTGTATGTAAATGATTGATAAAAACCTTGGAAAGATAGGAGGGGGAAATGTTTGTGTGCAGCGCCGTCTGCTCCAGCGAGGGATTTTCGCGCAGATGCGCCTTGATATATGTAATCGCATCCGCCAAACAATCGCTGCGCTTTTCCAGCCGCATCATATGCATGCCGCCCACAATGCGTTCCCTTAAAACAAGAATAATCAGATTATTCAGCAGTCCCTTAAGCACAATCTCCGAGCAGTTATTATAAGCATTCCATTCCTTTTCCATATCATTCAAAATCAAACGTATTTTTATCTGTGTGCTCTTTTCAAAACGGATGACATGCTCTTCGCAGAGCTCATTATATTTCTCAATTCCAATCACATCAATCAAATCGGCAATCATCGAATCCGTAAATTTCAAAATCACGCGCTCATAGGGTGTATTTGAGATATACGTTGTGCGTCTGTATACATTTCGCGGAATAAAAACCATCTCTCCCGCCTGTACAATCGTTGTAAAGTTAGGCGAGTAAATCAGACGGTCTCCGCTTAACATATAGGAAATACCGTAAAAGTCCGTATATGCCTCCGCTGCCGCCATCTCATAATGCGGTGAACGGGACGTACGGTCGTAATTAAAATGATATCCTGGTTTTAGTGGCAGAGGCATAGCGGTTCTCCTTTCCCTAAAATGTCATATTTAAAATACCATAAAACATGCAAAAAAGAAACATTTAAAAATTCCCATTTTCCTTGCGGAACTGTGTCGGTGAAAATCCGGTGTGGCGTTTAAAACAGTCGCTAAAGTATGCGTTGCTTGAAAAGCCCGCCTCCGAAACAATCTGCGTCATGGTGAGCTTTGAGTTGACCAGGAGCTTCTGTGCGCACTGGATTTTTTCGCTCAGCACGAAATCAGAGTAAGAGGTATGTAACTGATTGATAAAAATTTTCGAAAGATAAGACGGCGAAACGTGAATGCCCTGTGCGGTGTCTTTTAGGGAAGGGCTTTCGCGCAGATGCGCCTTGATATATTTTATGGCATCGGATAAGCATTCGTGTTTCCGCTCCAATGCCTGTATGGGGATTCCGCCAAGCGTGCGTTCCCGCAGACAGGTGATAATCAGCCGGTGAAGCATTCCCTTTAAAACCAGCTCGGAATATTTATTGTAGTTGTTCCATTCCTGTTCGATATCGTTTAAGATTGTCAAAATTTTAATCTGCGTCGCTTTCTCACAGTGAATGACAAATTCGCTGCAGAGCTCCTCATAAGTATCTGCCCCAATGAGCTTTAGGAGGTCTTCAATCATCAAATCCGTAAATTTGATTAAAATTGCCTCATAGGGCATATCGGAGGCGGGAGCTGCACGGGTGTATACATGGCGCGGGATAAAATTCATATCGCCCGCCTGTAAAACTGTCGTAAAATTCGGTGAATAAATTAAACGCTCACCCTTTAGAACGTAGGAAAGACCATAGAAATCCGTATAAGCCTCTGCCGAGGACATTTCTACGTGGGGTGCGCGGCGTATATGGTAATAGTCAAAATTGTAGCCTGGTTTTAACGGAAACGGCATATGCTCTTCCTCCCTTCTCTTTGTGGTGCAAGTGTAACACGTCTAAAATATTATTCGCAATCACCAAATTATTGAATTGTGCATTTAAAAATCAACTTTTTGTGGAAATTAGCCATATGCATTTTGGCTCCAAACAGGAAAGGAACCGTTATTTACAGTGTTTGGATAGTTAAAACCATAACACACTTGTTAAAAAAGATAAATGTCTGAAATCTAAAAAAACGCAAGAAGTGAATTTCTATACAGAAGAAATGTAAATTGTATCGGTGATAAAATAAAAAAAGCATAAAAAATGTATGCATAAAATAAACAGCAAAATTAGGGAGGGTACGTTATGAAGAGGAAATTAATTGCAATCCTTTTGACAGGCGCGATGCTCACGTCGCTTACTGCGTGCGGCGCAAAGGGCGATGGCGGAACAACGCCTGTAAAAGACGGCAATGGCGCCGGAACGACGGCGGCACCGGAAACAGGCTCGGGTGATACGGAAAAAGCGGATTACCATGATGTCCTTGGTGATACGGGAATTACCATTGTCGTAAACGGAACGCTGACGACAACACTTGACAATGGACAGGCGGAATTTAAGAAGCAGTGGGAGGAGGCGGTCGGCATTCCGTTAACGATTCAGCAGATGGATCACTCAGGTTATACGGATGCAGTCGGACGCCTTTTTGCGAGTCAGGATTTTCCGGACGCAATGATAATGTCGGCAAGTATGTTTAAGCAGTATGCGCCCACGGGTATTTTGTGGGATATGGCGGACGCGTATGATAATGCGGATTTCCAAAGCAGAATGATCCTTCCGGAAATCAACAGGAATTTAAAGGATTCCGAGGGACGTTTATATGGATTTGCGCCTGCCTACGGAAACGGCTGTGTTACTTACGTAAAGCAGGCATGGCTTGATGCGGTGGGAATGAATATTGACGATATCAAAACATATGACGATTACTATGCAATGCTTAAGGCGTTTCACGACGGGGATCCTGACGGCAACGGTCAGAACGGCGATACATACGGTGTTGTAGCGCCGGGATTTATCGGAACGGATGCGCCTTATATCAATTACCTTCCGGAGTTTTGGCAGGATGCGTACCCTTCCATCCTTCAGGGAGACGATGGTGTATGGTATGACGGTTTCCAGACCGAGGAGACAAAGGCGGCGCTTGCAAGGCTGCGCCAGGGCTATGTGGACGGCTGTATTGATCCCGAGTCGCTGACGGCACAGACAAAGACCGCGCGTGAAAAGTGGTTCTCAAACAATCAGACCGGTTCATCTGGTGTGTTTGTGTATTGGGCTGGTTCCTGGTATGAAACGCTTACGGATAATTTTATTAAGAACGATGTTGATGCGAATATCGTACAGCTTCCGCCGATTGCAGAGGTCGGTGCGTATATCAACAAAGAGGCTCCGGTTTGGGTCATCATCGATTCGGGTGACCCGGTGCGAAATCAGGCGGTATTTGACGCACTTTTTGAGACAATGATGGATGGCGACGTGGTTCAGACGCTTTGGACATATGGCGCTGAGGATGTCCATTGGTCAACGCACGCGGAGGAGTTCGTGACAAATCCGGGGACGGAAAATGAAAAGTCGTATTCTTATGAGGAGGGAGAATTTCACTTAAAACCGTCCCCGAACGACCCGAACAGTGTTTGGAAAAAGAACCATATTGACCCTGCACTGACCGTATGTGAACTGACAAACGGTTATTCATCGCAGACGGAGCTTGCGGCAAAGGGCAACAAGTTCTTTACGGAAAATTCCGTGGACGCTCCGGTGTCTCCGGTATCGGAAACATTCACAAATGAGACCGGTACCATTTATGACGCGAAGCTTGCCGTGATTACAAAAGTCGTTGTGGAAGGCGGCGATATTGACGAGGCAATGCAGGGCTATGTGGACACGGTCGGTTCGATTATCGACCAGTGTTTAGCGGAATTAAATCAATAATTGGAGGAAGCAAATGAAAAGAAAATTAATTGCAGTTTTTTTGGCAGGCACAATGCTCACGTCGCTTACGGCGTGCGGCGCAAAAGGCGGCAACGGGACAACGCCCGCGGCGGACAGCAGTAACACGGACGTGTCCCAGGGAAGCGGTACCGAACAGACCCCGACAGGGAATACGGCGGCGCAGGACACGGCTGCGGATACCGGCAGCAGCTATCCGCTTGACAAAATTGTCATGGTTGTTGACGGCACGATGACGGCGCAGCTTGACAGCGGACAGCAGGATGTGGAAAAGCAGTGGGAAGAGGCGGTCGGTATTGACCTTGAAATCCAGCAGATTGACCATTCCGGTTATACGGATGCGGTCGGACGTCTGTTTGCGAGCGGGGATTATCCCGATGTAATGATTATGTCGGCAGATATGTTTGCACAGTATATGCCGACGGGACTTCTTTGGGACATGACGGAGGCGTATGACAACGCTGCCTTTCAGGAGAGAATGATTTTGCCGGAGATTAATGAGGCAATTAAGGAAAAGGGCGGCGGAAGGCTTTACGGATTTTCGCCGACGTATGGAAACGGCTGTGTGACCTATATCAAAAAGGCATGGCTTGACGCGTTGGATATCAATTTGGATGACATTAAGACCTATGATGATTATTATAACATGATGCTGCGGTTCCACAATGAGGATCCGGACGGAAACGGCGTGAACGGCGATACATATGGTGTGGTTGCGGCAGGATTTGTCGGATTTGAGGCGCCCTACATCAATTATCTCCCCGAATTTTGGCAGGACGCGTATCCCGCAATTCTCCAGGGAGACGACGGCGTATGGTATGACGGGTTCCAAACAGAGGAAACAAAGGCGGCGTTGCTGCGGTTACAGCAGGCGTATGCGGACGGCGTGATTGACCCGGAGTCGCTTACCGCATCGACGAAGATTGCCCGTGAGAAATTTTATTCCAATGACCAGACTGGTTCTTCCGCTTCGTTTACTTATTGGGCGGGACGCTGGTATCAGACGTTGACAGACAGTTTTTCTAAGAATGGCGTCGATGCTGAACTGGTACAGCTTCCTCCGATTGAAGAGGTTGGCGCTTACATCAACCGTGAGGCTCCGGTGTGGGTTATCATTGATGACGGCGACGGTGATGATTCCCGTGAACAGGCAATTTTTGATGCGTTTATCGAGACGATGATGGACGGCGACGTGGTTCAGACGCTTTGGACGTTTGGCGCGGAGGATGTGCACTGGTCGTTAAAGGCGGAGGAGTTTACGACGAATGCGGATGATCCGGAGAAGCGCAAGGATTACAGTTATGAGGAGGGAACCTTCCATTTACTGCCTTCCATGACTGACCCCAATTCAATTTGGACAAAGAATATGTTTGATCCGAACCTTGTGGTCTGCGAACTGACAAACGGTTTTGGCGACCCGAGCTCATTGATGTCGGAGGGAAATAAATTTTTTACGCAGCACAGTAAGGATGCCCCGCCGTCCCCTGTTTCCGATACGTTTACCAATGAATCCGGTACCATTCATGACGCGAAGCTTGCCGTGATTACGAAAGTCGTGGTAGAGGGCGGCGATGTGGATGAGGCGATGCAGACGTATGTAGACGCGGTCGGCTCGATAATCGATCAGTGTCTGTCGGAATTAAACCAGTAAGTTCCTATTAATGAAATACGCCATAAAATTTAGGCGCTGCTGCTATGTGCGGTGTGTCGTGCATGGCAGGGCGCCTGTTTTACCTTATATTAATTTATCTGATATTTATAAAGAGAAAGGATGAGAACGGTATGGCAAAAAAACAAGTTATCATGACTTCCGGCGGTGTGGAAGTCCGTCATAAGCCCTTGGGACTGCGAATTTGGAATAACAGAGGGTATTATATCATGTTCCTGCCTGTAGTGATTTTTATGCTGATTATGAATTACTGGCCGATGCTGGGTGTGCGTTATGCGTTTTACGATTATAAGCCGGTTGGGCCTTTAAAGTTTGTCGGGTTTGAACATTTTACAAAGATGTTCGGGACAGAAGCGTTTTGGACAGCATTTAAGAATACGCTGGAGCTGAGTATCATCCGGCTGGTCATCACAAATGTTTCCGCGGTTATTGTGTCGATTTTCTTAAATGAAATGAAAAACCTCTTTGCAAAAAAGACCCTGCAGACCATTATTTATCTGCCGCATTTTATGTCATGGGCGGTTGTTGCGTCAATTTTCAGCCTGTTCTTTTCACCGTCATCGACGGGTATGATTAACGGTCTTATATTCCACGGTGATACGACAAAATATATCTACTTCCTTGCAAGCAAAACATGGTGGCGTCCGATTTTTTATATGATTAATATATGGAAGGAAACCGGCTGGGGAACGATTATTTTCCTTGCAACGCTTTCAGGTATTAATCCGGAGCTGTATGAGGCGGCGGATATTGACGGCGCGACGCGGATGCAGAAAATCCGTTTTGTAACGCTTCCCGCGCTTACCAATACAATCATTACGGTATTGATTTTAAATCTTGCAAAGGTTATGAATATGTTCGAACCTGTGTTTGTACTTTATAACAATGCAGTGTATGATGTTTCGGACGTCATTGCGACTTATATTTACCGTCAGACTTTTGCGATTGCACTGCCCAATTATGGTTATTCGACGGCGGTAGGTCTGTTCCGCTCCCTGATAGGCGGTTTTCTCGTAATTGTATGTAACTGGGCGAGCAAGAAAACCCGAGGACGCGGTATTGTTTAAAGTGTGGGGAGATTTTCTGAACCGGCAAAAGATGCTGGCTAACAAAATCTAAAGCTTTACACAGCAGATTTGCGCAAAATGCAAATTTGTAGGATGTTGGCAGAATGGAGGATTTAAGATATGGCAAAGGAAAAGGAAATCAAAACGAAAAAACCGAGTGAGAGGACATCGTTATTTGATGTTATCAACTATATTGTGTTTATTTTCATAGGATTAATTGTCATTGTACCGATTTGGAAGGTTGTGGTTGACTCGTTCAATAAGGTCGGCGTATATCAGTTCCAGCTTTGGCCAAGCCAGTTCACGCTGGATGGTTACCGCACCATTATTCAGACAAACGCGCTGTACAGACCGTTTATTAATTCAGTTATTACGACAATACTGGGGACGCTGCTTGGGCTTGTACTCTCAACGCTTGGCGGCTATGTGCTGGTGCAGTTTGATATGCCGGGACGTGGGTTTTTTGCCTATTTTCTGATGTTTACCATGATTTTTTCAGGCGGTATGATTCCGGAGTACCTGGTAATGAAGCAGTTAGGACTTGTCAATAATATGTGGATACTTGTCTTTAAGCATGGGATGAATGTGTATAACCTGGTGCTGATGCGCAATTTCTTTGAGGGTATTCCGGGGTCCCTGTATGAGGCGGCAAGAATTGACGGATGTTCGCCGATGCGTATTTTCTTTACAATTGTACTACCGCTTTCAAAAGCGGCACTTGCGTCAATCGGACTGATGTTCTCTGTGGCAGTATGGAATGATTACACAACGGTCAAGATTTATATCACGGACCCGACGCAGACAAATTTCCAGTACAAACTCAGGAACATGATTATGGACGGCGACACGCCGAACACGGCGTATGAGGTGTCGCAGAATACACTGTTTAACGCGGGTATTATTTCGGCGATTCTGCCGTTTATGGTTTTATATCCGTTTTTGCAGAAGTATTTTGTAAAAGGTGTTAATATTGGGGCAGTAAAGGAATAAAAAGAACAGCAAAAGACGCAAAGCACAATTCAAGGCTTTGCGTCTTTTCTGTTCTTTTTGCTTACATCTCATATTCTTTCTTCCGGTGGGATGCCTAAAGAAGCCAGCTTATTCTTTACAACCCGTAACTGATATTCCAACTCCGTATTATTACCTGTATCAGCTTATATCCTTTCACCGCCTTTACTCTTTCTGAATGTCTTTATTTTATTTTTTATCCCTTGACTAAAATCCATCAAAAAAGAAAAATCCTTTATTGTTAATATTGTTAAATTTTAAAATACATGATAAACTGAAATTGGTGATAAAGACGGATAAAATAGAATAGGGTTGTTAAAAATTTGTCTATTTTGTCAAATGATTTTAAATTAATAGGAGGAAACATTATGCATGGTAATGTAATCGTAGGTCAGTCAGGAGGACCGACATCGGTCATTAACTCAAGTCTTGTCGGCGTATTCAAAACAGCAAAGGATCGCGGCGCAGGGAAGGTTTACGGTATGCTGCACGGCGTAAAAGGCTTGCTTGACAGGCAGTATGTTGACCTTTCAGACCACATTAAATCGGATTTGGATATTGACCTGTTAAAGCGTACACCGTCTTCATTTCTCGGTTCATGCCGCTTTAAGCTTCCTGAGATTAAGGATGACAGGGAAACTTATGAAAAGATTTTTGAAATACTGAAAGAGCTGGATATTGAAGCGTTCTTCTATATTGGCGGAAATGATTCAATGGATACAATCAAGAAGCTGTCCGATTATGCAATTCTGATTAGCAGCGATATTAAATTTATGGGCGTGCCTAAAACGATTGACAATGACCTTGCATGTACAGACCATACGCCGGGATATGGCAGCGCGGCAAAATATATTGCGGCGGTTACAAAGGAGATTATCAGGGACGGTCTTGTGTATGATTATCCTGTTATTTCGATTATAGAGGTAATGGGACGAAACGCAGGCTGGCTTACGGCAGCTACGGCGCTTGCTGCGGGTGAGGATTGTGAAGGCGTTGATTTGATTTATCTTCCTGAGGTTGCTTTTGATATCGACAAATTTATCAGTAAAGTAAAAGAACTGGCATCAAACGGACGCTCTGTCGTAATTGCCGTTTCGGAAGGTATCAAGACTGCGGATGGAAAATATGTATTTGAGCTTGCAGACCATGTGGAGTTTGTGGATGCATTCGGACATAAGCAGCTTCAGGGTACCGCGAAATTCCTTGCTGACAGGATTTCCCAGGAAATGAAGGTTAAGACGCGTGCGATTGAGCTGAGCTCCCTGCAAAGATGCGCGGCGCATATGACCTCGCGTGTTGATATTACAGAGGCATTCCAGGTTGGCGGCGCTGCGGTTAAGGCTGCGTTTGAAGGCGATACGGGCAAGGTTGTCGTACTTGACAGGGTATCGGAAGACCCTTATATCTGCACGACAAGCACGCAGGATGTACATAAGATTGCCAATATTGAGAAGAAAGTGCCGCTTGAGTGGATTACAAATGATGGGACTTTCGTATCGGATGAACTTGTGCACTATATTACACCGCTGATTCAGGCGGAGCTTTCACCGATGATGGTTGACGGCAGACCAAGACATTTGAGACTGATCAGATAGGAAGGATTGTATAAAATAGGGATGAGGGGCAGGACGGGAAAATCCTGCCCCTCATCCTTTTTTTATCGTTTGTACATCATTTTTGCATCATTTTGCCGTATATTCTTGCATACATGATATCAATTGTTATAATAAAAGCGATGATAATCTGATACATATGTGTTATAAGAGAAAACCGTAAGAATGGAGGACAATTATGGAACAAAATGAAAACAATAACCTGCAGGCACCACAGGTAAAAAAGGAGAAAAGAGGGGTTTCCATTCCTGTCATTATCGCTCTGATTGCAGGGATTTCGGCAATTATCTGTGTGAGTATCTTCTCAAACGGCATTGTAAAATACAAAAAATATTCCGGCAGCAGCGGTATCACCGTTACGGGTTCGGCAAGCTGCGATTTTGAGTCGGATTTGATTGTATGGCGCGGCAGCTTTTCAGCGTACGGTTCGACACCGAAACGCGCGTACCAGTCCATTAAAAACAGCGCGGAAGTCATCCGGAAATACTTGGTGGACAACGGCATATCGGAGGACGAACTCTCGTTTAGCTCCGTTTCCATTTCGCAGCGGTGGGTTACCGAGTACAATGACGACGGAAAACGCACGGGAGAATACCTGGACGGTTACGACCTGTATCAGTCTGTCACGGTAACGTCAGAGGATGTAGACAAGGTTGATGCGGTTTCAAGGGATATCACGGAGCTGATTGAATCCAATATTGAGTTCGAGTCGGATTCACCAGAATATTACTATACGAAACTGGATGAGCTGAAATTAAACCTTATTGAGCAGGCGACGGACAATGCAATGGCGCGTATGGAAATCATTGCGGATGGCACGGATGCCGGACTGACAAAGCTGCTTAGCGCAAACTTGGGCGTTTTCCAAATCACCGCGCAAAATTCCAACTCCGAGTACAGCTACGGCGGCGCGTTTGACACAAGCTCAAGAGACAAGACTGCGACCATTACGGTGAAACTCAATTACGCGGTAGACTAAAAGCGTCAGATGAAAGGAACAAACAGTAACAGACAAAATAAGAAAAAGGAAAAGCAATTGACAATTCTGTGGCTGCATGGTAGATTGTAAATAGAATTGGAATGCGAGCAAAGAAAAAGATGCCTGAGCCTGACCGCTCGGGCGATTTTCTTTTTTGCACATGGGCAGGGAGGTATCTTTATGAGAAGAAATCCAAAGGGCATTGTACGGACCATACTGTTTTTATTCCTTATCACTTCCACTGCACTTTTGGCATATCTGCATTTTTTTGCGTCAGGCGGCAGAAACTTGTCCGGAGCATGGACCGCAAAGCAGGACATGACAGAACAGGCGGCTGTCACGGCACTTGGCTGGCTGCAGGACATAGAGGCGGTGTCCATATCGCTGGAGGAGATGGAACAGTATATGCAGGGGTTGACTATAGAAGTCAATTTGACGATGGAGCAGTCCGCCCGCGATACGGGAACGTTTTCCTGTAATGTTATGCCGGAAAGTTACGATGCCTGCAGTCAGGCTGCTTATGAGGCGTTTGCCGAGGCGTTCCGTGACCTGTTAATTGAGAGGCTTGACAAGGCAGGCTATACAGGCGGTACAGATAAGGAAAGCATTGAAGCGCTTGTGACAGAAACCTTCGGAATGTCTACGGTTGCTTATCTGATGTCCTGCGGACCGAAACTGCTGCCATCCTTAGAAGAACTTCAGGCGCAGTATGACGGCAGCGGAACCTACAAAACGCAAGACGGTGTCCTGACAAGGCAGTCTGATGACGGGTGGCAGGTTACCACAAAGACGGAATATTATTTAAGAAAGGATTCCATGTTAATTTTGTCTGAGGACGCGGAGTATGGGCATTCCACGGTGTATCTGCTGCAATGACCTTTTGCCAAAATAATTTTTGTTATAATAATCTTTGCCAGTTAAGAGAGGAGCAGGGTTTTTAATGATGAAAACAACCTTACAGAAAATGAGCCGCTTTATTTTGTCCGTATTCCTGATATGTGCGCTCCTGCCTGTCAGGACATTTGCAAGTTATGAAATCCCCAAAACCTGTCAGGTACAGACAGATACCGGAAATGCCTATACGGTTAAAACGCTGGATTACAGTTATGATAATAACACCTATCTTTCCTTGCGGGATATTGCCGTGGTTTTAAACGGTACGGACAAATCCTTCTCCGTGGATATTACGAAAAATGCTGTTTCGTTAACCCCGGGAGGTTCCTATATGCCTGTAGGAGTGGAGAATACCCCTTGGGAAGACTCTGAAAATCCGGATATTGCCCTGCGGCGAAATGAATTTAAGGTAAATGGACAGGAAGTCCGTTACTATACGCTGATTATGCCGCTCCCCTCCGGTGATTATGATTGTTTTATGATGGCGGCGGATTTGGCTTTGATTTTGGATGCGGATATTAGCGTCACAGAAACAGGCGTTCTTCAAATCAACACACAGGCTCCGCTGCATATCGCCCTAGCCGATTTGGAACGGTCGGGCTATTTTTATGGTGTCAACAGCGTACTGGTAGGAGACGCGACTACAGGGGACATTTATTATCGGTTCCAGTCTGGGACGCCCTACCCGATTGCCAGCACTTCCAAGCTGATGACATGTCTTTTGACAATGGACGCCATTTCGGCAGGACAGCTTTCCCTTGAACAGCCGGTTACGGTTTCCGAGGCGGCTGAAGCTTTGTCTGCGTCGGGTGACGGTGTTATTCCCTTAACGGCAGGGGGACAGATTACCGTTCAGGAGCTTTTGCTGGGCGCTCTTTTGCCCTCCAGTAATGAATGCGCACTGTGCCTTGCCGAGGCGATTGCCGGATCGGAGGCGGCTTTCGTACAGATGATGAACCAAAAAGCGTTGGATATAGGACTGTCGCAGGCGTTTTTCTATAATTGCAATGGTCTGCCATCCTATACCAAAGAACCTATTCCCGCAAAGCGCCAGAACCGCATGAGCGCGGAGGACATGTTCCGGCTGGTATCGTATCTTTTGAGGGTCTATCCGCAGGTTACAAAGATGACAGCTTTAGACTCTGCAACCCTGCCGTCCCTTGACCTGGAAGTGCGCAATACGAACCCGCTTTTGCATAATCTGCCGGAAGTAACAGGTCTCAAAACCGGTACGACTAACAAATCCGGTGCGTGTTTAGTTACATCTTTAGCCGTGGATGATGGGAACATGGCGCATGATTTGGTTGTGGTTGTTTTGGGAACCGAGGATTCCATAGAACGTGGACGCGTTTCGGAACTCCTTGCCAAGTATGCTTTGCAGGTTTTTGACACGGGGGGAAAAGAAACGGAAACAGGGCAGGCTCCCCGAAATCTGCCTACAAACGCCGAGGCGGCGGTGGACTGGATTCTTCGGAAGAAACTACAAGAAAGCTCTTTATAAAACTAACGCTGTATGTTACAATATCAATGGTAAATAAGTCTGCGCCTGACGATATCGTGAAAATTTTCACAAAACCCCACACAGACGATAAAAAAGGCTGAGAAAGGAGCAGGGTTATCAAAATGAACACACAAATCGTAACCCTGACGCGGGATGAAAACAGGGAATCCCAGCTTGCCAAACTTGCGCAGGCGGGCAGAATCATCAAAAACGGCGGACTCGTAGCGTTCCCGACGGAAACGGTCTACGGTCTTGGCGGAGACGCCTTGAATGAAACATCTTCAAAAAAAATATACGAGGCAAAAGGGCGCCCAAGCGACAATCCGCTGATTGTACATATCGCTGACATGGGGCACCTGGAAAAAATCGTGCAAAGCGTGCCGGAAAACGCAAAAAGGCTCGCAGCTGCATTTTGGCCCGGACCACTTACCATGATACTGAAAAAATCAGAAGCCGTACCCTATCAGACGACAGGCGGGCTTGATACTGTCGCGGTAAGAATGCCTGCGCATCCTCTTGCACTGCTTTTTATCAAGGAGGCAGGCGGATATGTGGCAGCGCCGAGCGCAAACCTGTCGGGCAAACCGAGCCCCACACAGGCAAAATACGTGATACAGGATATGGACGGCAGGATTGATATGATTTTGGATGCTGATGAGGGGGCGGACGGCGCAATCGGTATTGAGTCAACGATTGTGGACATGACAGGCGAAGTGCCGGTGATACTGCGCCCCGGATACATTACGCAGAAAATGCTTACAGACATTATCGGGAAAACTGACACGGATGTCACAATTATGGACAGCAATTCGAAACTGCCCCCGAAGGCGCCGGGCATGAAATACCGCCACTATGCACCGAAGG
>DKYC01000040.1:40532-40921 GCA_002492295.1 Lachnospiraceae bacterium UBA7110 | reverse complement strand
GGGCATGAAATACCGCCACTATGCGCCGAAGGGAGAGTTGGTAATTGTGGAGGGTGAGCCCCAGAAGGTTATCGGTTATATTAATGAACAGACAGCGTCCCATGCAGAAAAAGGAGAGAAAACAGGCGTAATCGGGACATCTGAAAGGATAAGGCAATACAGGGCAGACAGCATCAAAGATGTGGGAAAACGGGACGATATGCTTTCCGTTGCAAAACGGCTTTACACGTTTCTGCGCGAGTTTGACGATGAAAACGTTGCATATATCTATTCGGAAGCATTTACATCGGAAGGCGTTGGACAGGCTGTCATGAACCGGCTGTTAAAGGCAGCAGGACATCGGTGCATAAAGCTTTAGGCTTCATATATAAAATATTGTCAAAAGTATT
>DKYC01000040.1:34282-40290 GCA_002492295.1 Lachnospiraceae bacterium UBA7110 | reverse complement strand
GATAGCATTAGGCAGTGACCATGGCGGTCTGGAGTTGAAAAACAAAATAATAAAATACTTAGAGGAGCATAATATCGCATATAAGGACTTTGGCTGTTACGAAAACAAATCCTGCGATTATCCCGTATTCGGAAAGGCAGCGGCAAAGGCTGTCGCAAGCGGTGAGTGTGAAAAGGGCATCGTCGTATGTACTACAGGCATCGGTATTTCAATGGTTGCAAACAAGGTAAAAGGCGTGCGCTGCGCACTGTGCAGTGAACCGCTTTCCGCAAAAATGACAAGGCTGCACAACGACGCAAATATGCTTGCGCTTGGAGGTGCGTTTGTCGGTGAAATGCTTGCTGTTGAAATCGTGGAAACCTTTTTAAACACACCATTTTCAAATGAGGAAAAACATATCAGACGCGTATCACAATTGGAAGAAGATTAAAATGCGCCTGCACCCGTATTTGCAGGTGCGGCAGAATGGAGATTACATGGCAAAAACAGTAGTAATGGATCACCCGCTAATTCAGCACAAAATCGGCATGATTCGACGGACTGAAACAGGTACAAAGGATTTCAGACAGACCATCGGCGAGATTGCAAACCTCATCTGCTATGAGGCGACAAGAGAACTAAAGCTTGCGGACGTGGAAATCGAAACGCCCATCTGCAAAACGACCGTAAAAGAGCTTGCGGGAAAAAAGCTTGCGGTTGTCCCGATTTTAAGGGCAGGACTCGGCATGGTTGACGGTATTTTGCAACTGATTCCTACCGCAAAAGTAGGACATATCGGACTCTACCGCAATCCCGAAACCTTAGAGCCGGTTGAGTATTACTGCAAGCTGCCTGAGGACTGCGACCAAAGGGAGGTCTTTGTCGTGGACCCGATGCTTGCGACAGGCGGTTCGTCTTCGGCGGCAATCCGAATGCTGAAGGAGAAAGGCTGCAGGAGCATTCATTTTATGTGTATTATTGCAGCGCCCGAGGGCATAGAGCGCATGCACCGCGAACATCCCGACGTGGATTTGTATATCGGTGCGCTTGACGAGAAGCTCAATGACCACGGCTACATTGTGCCGGGTTTGGGAGACGCGGGAGACAGAATTTTCGGGACGAAATAAAAATGTGAAAAATAATGATGGAGAATGGTTTAGAACATGACGAAATCGGCTTTTAAAAAGTCCGTAACGGGCGCAGTGTCCGCAGTGCTTGCAGTTGTTTTGGCAGCAACGCTTGCGGGTTCTTCGGCGATTCCCGTACATGCGGAGACAACACTGGAGCGTTTACAGCGCGCGAAAGAGGAAAAGGAAAAAACCGAGGAAGCAAAGGACAATACACAGGAGAGAAAGGATTCGCTTCAGATATCCAAGAATTCCCTTTTGGGAGAGTTAAGTACGCTTAATGACGACCTGGCGGCAGTTTCCACAAAACTGGAAGGGATTGAGGCGGACATTGTCACAAAGGAAGCGGAGATTATGCAGGCGCAGGCAGACCTTGAACAGGCAAAAATTGTCGAACAGCAGCAGTATGAAAATATGAAACTGCGCATTAAGACAATGTATGAGAGCGGCGCAGGCTACGGCTATGTCAACGTCCTGTTCAACGCCAACAGCTTTGCGGACTTTTTAAACAGAAGCGATTACGTGGAGCAGATTAACAAATATGACCAAAAGATGCTGCGCAAGTACGAGGAAAGCCGTAAGGATGTAGAGCAGAAAGAAGCGCAGCTCACACAGGAGCTTGAGGACCTTCATGTCCTGCAGGAGGAAGTCAGTGCCGAGAAGAACAAGGTTGCGGAGCTTGTACGCAAAACCTCGCAAAATGTGGCAAATTATTCAGATCAGATTGCGGACGCGGAGGAAACCATTGACGCGCTTGAATCCATGATTGACGAACAGGAGCAGGACATTGCCGCACTGCAGAAGCAGTACGAGGAGGAGCTTGCGAAATCAAGGCTTGCGGCACAGTCAAGCTGGCGTGACATCTCGGAAGTCCAATTCGAGGAAGGCGACCGTATGCTGCTTGCAAACCTGATTTACTGTGAAGCTGGCGCGGAGCCGTACAGTGGCCAGGTTGCGGTCGGCGCAGTGGTCATTAACCGCGTGCTGAGCTCACGTTATCCCAATACGATTGTCGGCGTGATTTATCAAAACAAGCAGTTTTCGCCAGTAAATGACGGACATCTCGCGCTTGCGCTTGCCAACAACAGGGCGACTGCAAGCTGTTATCAGGCTGCGGACGAGGCGATGAGCGGCGTGACGAATGTCGGGCACTGTGTTTATTTCAGGACGCCGATACCCGGAATTGAGGGAATACGGATTGGCGGGCATGTATTTTATTAATTAAATTAGTACCAAAGTACTATTGACATTATGATAAAGCGTATTGTACCATTGAAAACGCTACAGAACAGGAAGGCGTGAGGCGGCATGAAATACAGAGTAGGCGAACCTGAGAAGGTTACAAAAGACGGCAGGGATTATCAGGTGTGGAGGATTTCGGAGCAGGCGGGTTTTTACCTCGCGGACGGTGTTGCGGGGGAGAAAGCGGAGGAGCTGATTGACCGGATTATTGCCTCGGCATGTGCGCTGGCGGTAAAGATGGACGCACAGGAAGCGCCTGCCGAACAGGAACCGGAAAAGCAGGAGCAAAAAACCGAAACCGAGAAGCTTCCTTATTTGGTGCGCAGGAGCAATGGCGAAAGGATTGTGATTGACAAGGAGGTATTTAAGCTTGGAAAGGATGCCGCGTGTGCCGATTATGTTGTGGACAACAATCCTACTATCAGCAGGAACCATGCCGATATTGAGCGCAGGGAGGACGGCTTTTATGCAAGGGATAAGGGTTCTTTAAACCATACTTTTGTCGATGGGAAAAAAGTGAAACCGGAAGAGCCCGTAAAGCTTACTAAAGGAAGTCTTTTGCAGCTTTCCGATGAAGTGTTTGAGTTTGTGGATGTTGTGAACATTGTGGATAAGAAAAAGAAAAAACGCTAGTGTACATTAAGCGGCATGGAGGACAAAGGTGCAATGGAACTGCATTATACGGTGGCAGCACAGACAGATGTGGGAATTGCAAAGCATATCAATCAGGACAGTCTGACCGTTAAGGTTGCAAATACGCCTTATGGGGAAACCGCCATAGCGGTAATATGCGACGGCATGGGAGGCTTGGAGCAGGGTGAAATTGCAAGTGCTGTTGTGGTCCGCGCATATGAACAGTGGTTTTTAAAAGAACTGCCTTTGGCGCTTGGCGAAAGTGATGGCAGTTTGAATCCGGCCTGGTTAGAGGAGCGGTGGAATCGGCTTGCGAATGACTGCAATGTGCGGATTTTGGATTATAGCAGAGGACGCAAAACCACAATGGGGACGACACTCACCGTTCTGCTTTTATTTGACGGCTTTTTTTATATATCGCATGTTGGGGACTGCCGGGTATATCAGATGACGGATTTTGATAATCAGCTGCACCTGCTGACAACAGACCAGACCTATGTGGCGCGTGAGGTGGCTTTGGGTCATATGACGCCCGAACAGGCAAAAAATGATGCCCGCAAAAACGTACTGCTGCAATGTATCGGGACTGTTGCCCATGTAGAGCCGGATTTTGCAAGCGGACAGTATCAGACAGGGGACAGCTATCTGCTCTGCTCTGACGGGTTTCGGCATGAGCTTTCGGAGCGGGAGATGTATGATTACTGCCATTTGGCATTGCGGGATGTGGAATGGCGTGTGGATTACCGGCAGGAAAATTCGCGTCTTATGAACGGGCAGCTTAAGTATTTAATTGAACAGAACAAAAGCCGTATGGAGAAGGATAATATTTCTGCCATTCTTTTAAAGGTAATGGATATGTAAATGAAGGAGATTTCGTTATTTTATGTTAGAAATCGGTTCCGTTTTGGACGGAAAATATAAGATTTTGGATGAAATCGGGCATGGGGGGATGAGCACCGTTTATCTTGCCATCAACGAGAAGGCAAACAAGCCGTGGGCAGTAAAAGAGGTGCGAAAATCCGTCAGCCGCAATTTTGATATGCTCAAGCAGAGTCTGATTATGGAAACAGATATGCTCAAAAAATTAAGTCATAAAAATCTTCCAAGTATTGTCGATGTCATCGATTCCGATGAAAATTTCCTGATTGTTATGGATTATATTGAGGGAAATACCCTCGAACAGCTTGTCAGAGAGAACGGCGCATATCCGCAGGAGGATGTGGTGGATTGGGCAGTGCAGCTCTGTGATGTGCTGCAATATCTCCATATGCGTCCGACTCCCATTATTTACAGGGACATGAAACCGTCGAATGTGATGCTGAAATCTGACGGGAGCGTTGTATTGATTGATTTTGGTACGGCGCGGGAATATAAGGAGTATAATGCGGGCGACACAAACTGTCTGGGCACGCAGGGTTACGCTGCCCCGGAGCAGTTTGGCGGAATGGGACAGACCGACGCAAGGACGGACATTTACTGCCTGGGTGCGACGATGTACCATCTGCTTACGGGGCATAATCCGTCTGAACCCCCTTATGGGCTGTATCCGATTACAGGCTGGAACCCGGCATTGTCGACAGGTTTGGAAAAGATTATTTTAAAGTGTACAAGGAAGAATCCGAAGGAACGGTATCAGTCGGCGGAAGAACTGATGTACGCATTGAAACATTACAGGGACTTTGAGACGAAGACACAGATATTGTGCGCAAAACGGCTTGTCCGTTTTACCGTAATGCTTTTTTTGTGCGTTCTCTGTACCGCCCTAAGTGTCGGTTTGCGGACTGCCGCAAATGGGAAGATGCGGGATGAATATGCGCTGCTGCTTGAGACGGCAGGGCGGACGACGGATACGCTTGCGGCATGCGCGCTTTATGTAGAAGCAATCGGGCTTGACGCCGCGCGCGCGGATGCCTATCACGCGTACTATAACCGTGTGGTGGAGGACGGTATCTTCGACGTGGAGGAGGAAGAGCTGCTGATAAAAATCAATATGAGTGCGCAGGAGTGCCTGAAAGTATTTGAAACCCGGGCACCCTTGGAGTATGCGGATTTCTGCTATGAGATTGGAAACGCATACTGGTATTATTATTCACATGAGGAAAACCGCAGGACACGGGCGTTAAGCTGGTATGAGGCGGCGCTGTCGTGCTATGAAGGGAACGGCGGGCGCAGCCTTGCATATGGCAGATGCAGGCTTTATGTGGAGATTGGAAGTTTTTATAAGCAGATGATTGCGGCGCAAATTGACGGGACGGACGCGGGCATATATGGAAATTACTGGAAAAGCCTGTCACAGCTTAAGGCGTTGAATGATAAACAGCCGGACCGTGAACTGATTACGCTGAGAATGTACCGTGAAATCATTATATGCGTGACGGAGTACGCGCGGTATTTTATGGATGACGGTGTTCCATATAAGGAGATTGTGGCGATGCTTGACAGCATTGGGGAGGATATCGGGAAGATGAAGGAAGGGGCAATGCCCGCGGTGCTTGAGGAAATTGAGAAAATTCAGGGCTTAAGGGGATTGGCGGATAAGATGTTAAGGTCCACATATCAATAAAACCAGGGTGTTCTGATAAAAAACGGAGGATTGGACATGGGAATTTCAGAAATGACACATGCGTCATATTTATTAATGGCTTTGGCAGTCCTGTTTGGAATTTTAAGCGTAATTCTGTATTTCACATTGGACATCAGGCGTTGCTGGAGGATTGTGAAGGGAAGGCGAAAAATTTCCTGTGTCAAAGAAATGGGGGCAGGGTATCAGGAAAGCGGCGGCGGAGTGTGCCAAAAAACGGAAAAGCTTGTCTGTGACAGGACGGAAATGCTTCTGCCGCAGGAGGAAACTGCCTTGCCGGGAACGATGACACTGATACAGGATATTGTCATGATAAACAGCGGGAATTGCGTAAATCCTTGACGTGCGGGGAAGTCTTTTATATACTGATAGAAGGTCTTTCATTTAAAAGGTCTTTAAATAGAAGGTTTGTAACTGTTCAGCAGGTCTGCGCATTTACTGCGCTG
>DKYC01000040.1:32489-33965 GCA_002492295.1 Lachnospiraceae bacterium UBA7110 | reverse complement strand
ATTTGCGAAGCAAATTTTGTACGGGTTTGTGCCCGTAACTATGAGGGTACGGAATAGTTACGAAGGTTTTTCAAAATATGGGAGTGAAAAGATTATGAAAATAAAAACAAGAGTGGTACTTATCTGTGCGGTGCTTTGCGTTCTGCTTGCGGGATGCGGCAAAAAGCTCGACGCACAGGGTTATTTGCAGGCAATGCTTGATTTGTCATACAAAGGAGATACAACAAAGTACGTGGAGATGAAACTTGGCACAAATGAGGATGCCGTTTCCCTGTATGAGCATGGAATTGACTCGGAAATGCTGTTTTTCAAGGAAAAGCTGAATATGTCGGAAGAGCTGGAGGCGGACTTCCGCAGTCTTTTCAAGGAAATATACGGGAATGCGAAATATACGGTGGGCGAGGCGAAGGAGCAGAAGGACGGTTCGTTTGTGGTGGAAATAGCATACGAACGCATGAAGGTTTTCGAGCCGGCACTGATTTCCTACAATGAACGGATTGCAGGTCTTCCGGAAACATGGGCGGCAATGGAGACAACGCCCACACAGGAGGAGATGCTTGAGGACATGACGGAAATCCTTCGCGATGCGCTGCGTGAGAGCATTGCGGATGTTGCATATGAAGCACAGGAAACGATGACAATACGGATTGAACTGGTTGACAATGTCTATACACCAAACAGTGAAGATGTCATTTCCCTTGAGAAGGCGCTGTTTGACTCGGATTACAGTTTGGATAGTACGGAATGAGAGAGTGCGGAAGAATAAATTTGCAGGGAATGGAGGCGCGGCATGCCTTATATAAGATGTGAAAATTTGGTGCTTGGGTATGAGGGAATTCCTGTGGCTGAGAACATTAGTTTTGAGGTCAGGAAAGGGGATTATCTTGGTATCCTCGGTGAGAATGGTGCGGGAAAAAGTACGCTGATGAAAACGCTTCTGGGTCTTACGCCGCTGATGGATGGCAGCATTGTATACGGCGACGGGTTAAAGCGGTATGAAATCGGCTATCTTCCGCAGCAGACTTTTGTACAGAAGGATTTTCCGGCATCCGTATGGGAAATTGTGCTATCCGGTGCGCTGCCCAAATGCGGCAGGCGTGCATTTTTCGGAAAGGAAGAGAAAAAGCTGGCGGAGCAGAACATGCGGCGGATGGATATTTGGGAGTTGAAGAAGGAATGCTACCGCAATCTGTCCGGTGGGCAGCAGCAGAGGGTGCTGCTTGCAAGGGCACTTTGCGCTTCCTCAAAGCTTTTGGTGCTGGACGAGCCCGTGACGGGACTGGATCCTAAGGCAACGGCGGAATTTTACCAGTTGATTAAGGATTTGAACAATGAGGGACTGACGATTATCATGGTAAGTCATGATATCCATGCGGCGGTCAGATATGCGAGTCATGTGCTGCATGTGGAAAAAGAACAATCATTTTTCGGGACGGCACGGGAATATGTGAAAAGTGATTTTTGGAAGGATATAGG
>DKYC01000040.1:31510-32190 GCA_002492295.1 Lachnospiraceae bacterium UBA7110 | reverse complement strand
AAGTGATTTTTGGAAGGATATAGGGGGGGATGCGCAGTGATAGAGACATTACAGTTTTATTTATCTTATCCGTTTGTGCGTTATGCGCTGATTGTGGGTACGCTGATTGCGCTCTGCTCTTCGCTGCTTGGCGTGCCGCTTGTGCTCAAACGCTTTTCCTATATCGGCGACGGATTATCGCATGTGGCATTTGGCGCACTTGCAATCGGGACGGTTTTTGACATTACAAATACATCCGTTGTTGTCATGCCGGTGACGGTGGTGGCGGCGGTGCTAATCCTGCGGACGGGTCAAAATCCGAAAATACATGGTGATGCCGCGATTGCGATGCTTTCCGTGGGTTCGCTTGCAATCGGATACCTGGTTATGCACCTTTTTTCGACATCCGCAAATATTTCAGGCGATGTGTGCAGCACGCTGTTTGGCTCAACTTCGATACTGACGCTCACAAAGGCGGAGGTATGGCTTTGCGTGGTGATGTCAGTGGTTGTCGTGGCGGCTTTTGTTGTGCTGTATAACAGGATTTTTGCGGTGACGTTTGATGAAAATTTTGCGAAGGCAACGGGCGTGAAGACCAATACCTATAATACGCTGATTGCGGTTATCACGGCGGTGATTATTGTGCTTGCGATGAACCTTGTGGGGTCGCTGCTGATTTCAGCGCTGATTATTTTTCCGGC
>DKYC01000040.1:31042-31214 GCA_002492295.1 Lachnospiraceae bacterium UBA7110 | reverse complement strand
TTCAGCGCTGATTATTTTTCCGGCACTTTCCGCGATGCGTGTGGTTCAGAATTTCAAGGGTGTGATAATTTATTCAACGGTGATTTCAGTGCTTTGTGCACTTTTTGGAATTGTGGTTTCCATCCTGTTTTCGACGCCTGTCGGTTCAACGATTGTGGCGGCGGATATTGTG
>DKYC01000040.1:30180-30741 GCA_002492295.1 Lachnospiraceae bacterium UBA7110 | reverse complement strand
ACGATTGTGGCGGCGGATATTGTGGTGTTTGGGCTGAATTGCCTTGTTGGGAAGGTGCTGCGGAAATAAGGGTGCTCAATATTGAAGTCATGGAATATCCTTTTCCGGCATATTATTTATAGAGTTACATATGTGCGGGTAGGATATATGGGTGTGAAGCAGGGAAAAAATACTGCAAAAATATTGACGGCGCTGCTGGTGGTTGCAATGATTGTGGTTGCGCGTGAGTCGGTACAGTTTGTGAGTACGCTTGAGGAGCACATACGTGCGGCAAGGAACAAATCGGTGACGATTGTCGTCGATGCGGGGCATGGGGGTCTTGATCCGGGAAAAGTCGGGGTTAATAATGCGCTGGAAAAGGATATTAATCTTGCGATTGCGTTAAAACTGGAGCGCAATCTGAAGGCAAACGGTATTAACGTGGTTATGACCAGGACGGATGACAATGGGCTTTACAGTGAAAGTGATACCAATAAAAAAGTGCGCGACATGAAAAAACGCCTTTCCATTATAGAAGAGGCAGATCCAGAGCTTGCGGTAAGCATCCATCAGAACAGTTAT
>DKYC01000040.1:29273-29921 GCA_002492295.1 Lachnospiraceae bacterium UBA7110 | reverse complement strand
CATCCATCAGAACAGTTATCCTGACCCATCCGTGTGCGGGGTACAGGTTTTTTACTATAAAGATTCCATTAAGAGCAGGACGGCGGCGGAGATTATGCAGACACAGCTTGTAAAAAGTTTAAAGCCTGCAAAAGAGCGGGTTGCAAAAGATAACAGCAGTTATTATTTGCTGAAAAAAACCTCCGTTCCAATTATCATTGTGGAATGCGCATTTATGAGCAACCCCACTGAGGCGGATTTGCTGATAAAGGACGATTATCAGGAAAAGGTGGCGTGGGCGGTTTATATGGGAATCATGCAGACGATAAATAGCGGAGAATCTTGACATAAACAAAATATTAGTATAAAATCATTATTCAGTGACAGATTTTGCGCGGAGATACAGAGGAAAGAAGTGAAAGGAGCAAAAGTATAACATGAAAAAAGTAAGCAAAAATTTAGTCGTTGTTACATTATCAATTGCGTTGGCGGCATCAAGCCTGGCAGGCTGCGGAGCATCCCCTGCGTCGAATCCTGCAAAGGATGTTTCCGACACTGTTTCCAATGGGGATGCAAAGAGCGCTTCTGGCGATACGCTGCAGGAGGAAACGACGGAGGCTTCCGAAAATAACGCTTTTGTGGGACCGGAAACGGATACGGTGCAGTGGT
>DKYC01000040.1:28780-28977 GCA_002492295.1 Lachnospiraceae bacterium UBA7110 | reverse complement strand
CGGAAACGGATACGGTGCAGTGGTTTAATGCGTCATATGCAATCCTTACTTATGCAAACGGTCAGGATTATAATCTGTTTGGCGGTGCAGAGCCGGGCATGATGATGGAAATACAGTACCAGTCGATTTTGGACGGTTCCTGGGGTGTAACGGACCGTGCGAGCGCTGACGATACGCTTGACTGGATTTTGACAGAG
>DKYC01000040.1:28259-28478 GCA_002492295.1 Lachnospiraceae bacterium UBA7110 | reverse complement strand
ACGCTTGACTGGATTTTGACAGAGGGACACCGTGATGACTTTATGATAACCGGAGAACTGCTTGAACAGATGGCAGAAGAATGCGGGGAGGATGAGTTAGAGAACTTCCTGATAGAGGAATTTGAGGAAACTCCGGAGGAAGCAGAGTTTGATGTTGCGACCTATAATATGTATAAGGAATATGGCGAGACGGCAATTGACGGCTGGGATTACTGCCGC
>DKYC01000040.1:27538-27955 GCA_002492295.1 Lachnospiraceae bacterium UBA7110 | reverse complement strand
ATTGACGGCTGGGATTACTGCCGCGCGTTGAGCTTATTGAGCTTTTATTATATGGCGGGCTACTATACAAAGGAAGAGGCGCTTGATAAGTCACTTGAAATCGCCCAAACGGTTCAGCCGTTATTTTCTTCATGGGACGAGCTTATTGACAGTTATTTAAGAGGATATGAATACTGGGCGGAGGAGGATAGCTCGGAACGCCGTGCGCTTTATGAGGAGCTTGTGGCAGCAGACGACAATCCGTTCCGTGTGGATTACAATACGACATTGGAGAAAACATGGTGATTGGTGTGTTTTTTAAAATACTTGACAAAAACAGCCATTTTTAGTAAAATTTGTTTTGTTAATGCGCATAGACAGGATGTACCGGCAACAAAGGGAAATGCTATGCGCTTTGCCCAGATAGCTCAGTCGGTA
>DKYC01000040.1:527-27226 GCA_002492295.1 Lachnospiraceae bacterium UBA7110 | reverse complement strand
GGTAGAGCAGAGGACTGAAAATCCTCGTGTCACTGGTTCGATTCCGGTTCTGGGCATGGAAAAACCTTTATGGATACTGCATGAGTGGTATTGATAAGGTTTTTTTTTATTTCCCGCTTGGCCTTTTATGTAATTATGATTTCTTTACACGCCATTTAAGCTTCACTTAAGCTTTCCTTTGTATACTTATCCCATAAGCAATACAAAAAACCGCAGAGGAAGAGAGGAGTATGGGAAACAATATGGCATATCAGGCAGTTTTTAAGAGGTATGAAATGAAATATATGATGACGCGGAAGCAGCATAAGGCAGTGCTGGAGGCGATGCTTGCGTATATGCGGCTTGACAAATTTGGGCACACGCAGATCAGAAACGTTTATTTTGATACGGAAAATTACAGATTGGTGCGGCGCTCTATCGAAAAACCAAGCTATAAGGAAAAGCTTCGCATCCGGAGTTATGAGAAGGTAAGAGCACAGGATAAAATTTTTGTCGAATTAAAGAAAAAGTATGATGATGTTGTGTACAAGCGCCGGGAGTCGCTCCCGTACATTGACTTGTCGGCATGGCTGGAGAATGAAAGCAGTGTGCCGTTTCCGGTTGACACACAGATAGGGCGGGAGATTGCGTATTTTTTCACGTATTATCAGACGATAGAGGCTAAGGTATTTTTATCTTATGAAAGGGAAGCGTTTTATGCATTGGACGGAAGCGATTTTCGTGTGACTTTTGATGAAAATATTCTGGCAAGGCGCGAGGGGTTGTCGCTTTCTGAGGGGATATGGGGAGAACGGCTGATTGATCAGGATTGTGTGCTGATGGAGATTAAGACTTCGGGCGGTGTCCCGCTTTGGATGACGAGGGTGCTTGCGCAGGAGCGGCTTTATAAAACATCATTTTCAAAATACGGGACGGCGTACCTGAATTTGATTTATGGTGCGGAAGACGCGGACCGAAAAATATTTATTGCATAAAAAGGGGGAAATAAAATGTCAGAGACAATTTTTAAAGGATTATTTGACGCCGAGAACGCCGGCGTCATAGCAGTGTCGGATTTTTTGATTTGCATTCTCAGTTCACTTGTTATAGGATTAATCATAGCAGTGATGTATACATACAAAAACGAATATTCAAGGAGCTTTATTGTAACACTGGCTGTGATTCCCGCAATTGTATGCGCGGTCATTATGATGGTAAACGGCAATGTGGGTGCGGGAGTTGCGACGGCGGGCGCGTTTGGCCTTGTGCGGTTCCGGTCATTGCCGGGGACGGCGAAAGAAATCGGCATTCTCTTTCTTGCGATGGGAGCGGGGCTGATTACCGGGATGGGATATATTGCATATGGATTCCTATTTGCGGTTGTGCTCAGTGCAGTCTATATGTTCTATTCTCAGATTGGATTTGGCACGAAAAAGCAGACGGCAAAGCAATTTGCTCTAAAAAAGACAATGCGCATCACAATTCCGGAGGATTTGGATTATACGGAGATTTTTGACGACCTGTTTGAGAAGTATACAAAGGACAACGAGCTTGTCAGTGTGAAAACAACCAATATGGGAAGTCTTTTCCGGCTGACCTATGATATGACATTAAAGGACAGCAGCGTGGAAAAGGCATTGATTGATGATATCAGATGCCGGAACGGGAACTTGGAAATTACCGTTTCAAGGCAGGAGACGACAATGCAGCCGGAGCTTTAAGGAGTTTGTTTTATAGATACTTATAAATAGAAAAGAGGGTTCAGATGAAAAAATATCAATTATTTGCAGCAGTAGTATCAGCTGGTCTATTTTTGACAGCGTGTTCCGCTTCTACTACTTTGGAAGCGACGGAGGATAATGTTGTCGGGGGGAGCGTAGAGGAGATTAATCGTGAAAATGTTAACAATAATGCCCTAGAACAAACGGTCAACCAGACATTTCAGGGGGAAGCGACAATTATCGACACTGAGGACGTATTTTCGAAGCGCGATTTAAGTGGTGAATATGAAGCGGATGAGTGCGACCAAATAACCCTGAGCGACAGCGGTTTTTCTGCTGACAGCAAAGGCGTTGCAGTTGATGCGAATGTTATAACAATCCAAAAGGAAGGAACATATATCATAGAAGGTTCCATGCAAGACGGCATGATTATTGTAGATGTCGATAAAGCGGAAAAGGTTCAGCTTGTCTTGAACGGAGTTGATTTGAAAAGCGCTGCATCGGCTCCGATTTATGTAAGGAATGCGGATAAGGTATTTATAACGCTTGCGGACGGAACAACAAATACGCTTACAAATGGCGGTTCGTTTGAGACGATTGATGATAATAATATTGATGCGGTAATCTTTTCTAAGGACGATTTAACTCTAAACGGCGCAGGAAGTCTTACAATATCCTCCCCGGCGGGGCATGGAATTGTTTCTAAAAATGACCTTGTGATAACAAACGGAACATACGATATAACGGCAGCGTCTCATGGGCTTTCGGGAAAGGACAGCGTTGCGATTGCAGACGGCAGTTTTGCTATCACATCGGGAAAAGATGCAATCCATTCTGCGGATGATGAGGACGATACGGCAGGCTGGGTTTATATAGAGGATGGAACCTTTGATTTTGCGGCGGAAGGCGACGGAATCGAAGCGTTGAATGAAATCAACATTGCCGGCGGCAATCTGAAGGTTACGAAATCCGAGGAAGGTTTGGAGGCGCGTCTGATTAATATCAGCGGCGGCACAATTGATATTACGTCGTCTGACGATGGCTTGAATGCCACAGATAAAAGGACTTCTACGCAGACCGCGCAGGACGAAAATGCAGGCGGTTTCCACGGGGCGGGTGATATGCATGAGGATGCAAATATCAGTATTTCAGGCGGTGTTGTGCGCATTAATGCGGAGGGCGACGGCGTTGATTCCAATGGTTACATTACAGTAAGCGGGGGAGACGTTTTTGTGATGGGCTCTTCCGGCGGCGGTGACGGTGCGCTTGATTATAGTATTTCTGCGCAGGTAAACGGCGGTACCGTCGTGGCGGCAGGGCAGAGCAGCATGGCGGTAAATTTTTGTGAAGGCTCTGCACAAGGCGCGATTCTTGTGAATATACCGTCGCAGCAGCAGGCAGGAACCGATGTTGTGCTTCTCGATGGCGACGGAGAGGAGCTTATTAGGCGCACGATTGAAAAAGGATACAATTCTGTTGTAGTAAGTTGCCCTGAGATTACGGAGAGTGGAACTTATGTGTTGAAAATGGGAACAGAAGAAACGCAGATTACAATGGACGGATTGATTTATGGAGAAGGGCATGGACCGGGCGGCTTTGGCGGCGGGCATGGCGGTATGAAGGGCGGCGATGGAAGCGACGGAATGCCGCACAGAGGCGGAATGCCAAATGGAGAGATGCCTCCTGATGAAAAAATGCGCCCAGATGGAGAAAGACCGAATCGTGGAAATTTTAACGGAGAAAAGTGACGGGAGGAGACAAAAGTGAGACTTCTACTGGCGGAGGATGAAAAATCTTTATCAAAAGCAATTGCAGCAATTCTGAAAAAGAATAACTATACGGTAGACGCCGCCTATGACGGATTGGAAGCACTCGCATACATAGATACAAACGGATACGACGGCATTATCCTGGACGTGATGATGCCATGCCTTGACGGAATCAGCGTGCTTCAAAAGCTTCGTGCGCAGGGCAATACCACTCCGGTTATTATGCTGACGGCGAAAGCGGAGGTCGAGGATAAAGTGCTCGGGCTTGACAGCGGTGCAAACGATTATCTCACCAAGCCTTTTGCTGCAAAGGAACTTTTGGCACGCATCAGGGCAATGACAAGGACTACTGCGGGAATGATACAGACAGACACGAAACTTTGTCTTGGCAATATTACGCTTGACAGCGCAACGTTTGAGCTGTCCTCCCCCGTAGGAAGCTTTACGCTTGCAAATAAGGAATTTCAGACGCTTGAGCTTCTGATGCGCAATCCCAAACAGATTATCTCCGCAGAGCAGCTCATGGACAGGATATGGGGCTTTGACACCAATGCAGAGAGCAACGTTGTGTGGACGTATATTTCCTATTTGCGCAAAAAACTCACTGCAATTAAGGCAGATGTGGAAATTAGGGCAAGAAGAAACGCAGGTTATTACATCGAGTGTATAAAGGAGCAGTAGGCAATGATTAACAGGCTTCGGACAAAATTTATTATTCTTTCGACCGCGTCGCTTTTGCTGCTGCTGGCTGTCATTGTAACCTCAGGAAGCCTTCTGACGTACAGGGAGCTGGCGGTAAACGCGGATACCGTCCTTGATATGCTGGCGGACCGGGCAGGGCAGGGGAAGAAGCCAATGCTACCCAAGCCGCCTAAGAGCCAAATACCTCCTCTTGATGAATTTGATGAGGCAAGTGCAGATGGAAATAATACGCCGTTTAGAAAGAGGGGATTTTTTGGCGGCGGGAGATTATCCCCTGAGGCAATGTATGAATCAAGGTTTTTCATGGTCATTGTATCGGCAGACGGAGAAGTTACGGATATTAATACGGAAAATATTTTTATGGTAAACCAGGACGAGGCAGAAGCGTATGCGGAAGTGGTATTAAATAACAAGCGTTCACACGGTTTTTGTGGGAACTTCCGCTACATAAAAACCCAGAAAGAAAATGACACGTATGTCATATTTTTGGATTGCGGAAGAAGTCTTGACACTTTTCATGCTTCCCTTGCAATCAATTGTCTGATTTCTTTTGCTGCTTTTCTTGTCAGCATTGTCATCATCATGATTGTTTCCAAAAAGCTGGTGCGCCCCGTTTCCGAGAGTTATGAAAAGCAGAAACAGTTTATCTCAATGGCGGGTCATGAATTAAAGACCCCCCTTACGATTATCAGTGCGGATGCCGAAGTGCTCGCGATGGAGCTTGAGGAGGAAAACGAGTGGCTGAATGATATATGCAGTCAGACGCAGCGGATGGCAGTGCTGACAAACGACCTCTTAAGCCTTTCCAGAATGGATGAAAACCGGGAGCAGTTTACGATGATTACATTTCCTGTTTCCGATGTTGTGGGCGAAACCGTGCAGTCCTTTCAGACGCTTGCGCACAGCAAGGGGAAAAATATCATTTCCGACATTGCGCCGATGCTATCCTGCATAGGTGATGAAAAAGGCATCCGGCAGATTACAGGCATACTGCTTGACAATGCAATCAAATATTCCACATCAACGGATATTACTTTGAAGCTGGGAAAAAGAGGGCACTATATTATTCTTTCCGTGACAAACCGCTCGGAGCCTTTAACGCAGGACCAGCTTGAGCGCTTTTTTGACCGTTTTTACCGCACGGAGCAGTCGCGCAACTCTAAGAAGGGCGGATACGGGCTCGGGCTGTCCATAGCGAAATCCATTGTGGAGGCGCATAAAGGAAAAATTACCGTAACCGCACCGAAAGCGGGCATCGTGCAGATTACGGTAATGCTTCGCAATAATTAATCAATTTCATTAATCTTCTTCGGAAGTTTCCAGCGTAAAGATGAATTCTGTTCCAACACCTTCCGTACTGATGACATTGATGTTTTCACCATGTGACTGGATAATTTCCTTTGTGATGGAAAGCCCTAGCCCGGTGCCCTTTTTATCCTTTCCGCGCGAGAGGTCTGTTTTATAAAAACGGTTCCAGATCAGCTTGATGCTGTCACTTGGGATTCCAATGCCGCTGTCCTTTACGGAGACAAGCAGCTTGTTGGAACGCTCGATGGTTTCGATTTTAATGGATGAATTTTTATGACTGAATTTAATCGCGTTGTCTACAAGGTTGTAAAGCACCTGCTGGATTTTTACCATATCAGCGTTTACAAACATTTCCTCACCCGTGAGTACAAGCTCAATGGAAATCATCTTATTGCGGCAGGTTCCCTCAAAAGACGCTGCCGTATTTTTAATTACCTGATTAATGTCAAAATCCGTCCGGTCAAGAATCATGCCCTTTGTGTTTAAATTGTTCAGCGTAAGCAGCGAGTTTGTGAGCTTGGTGAGGCGGTCGGTTTCGTTTAACACGACGCCGATATATTTTTCATGCAGCTCGGCGGGGATTGTGCCGTCAAGCATTGCCTCAAGATAGCCGCGCATGGACGTGAGCGGCGAGCGGAAATCGTGTGAAATATTTGCCACAAGCCGTTTTTGGTTGTCTTCGCTTTTTGCGACCTCGCTTGCCATGTATGCGAGCGATGCCGCCAAATAGCCGATTTCATCCTCGCTGTCCACCTGAAACTCATAGCGGAAATTACCGACCGCATACTGCTCCGTGGCGTGGGTGATTTTGCGCAGCGGAATATAAACCATTTCCGTAAAAAACAGTAAAATGATTAAGGACAGTAAAAATAAAATAACGAGCGTTATATACGATATGTTTAAAAGCGAGTTGCATGAACGCTCAAGTTCCGTCATGGACGCATGAATGATTACATAGCCTTTAACCTTGTATTTCGCCGTAATCGGCGCAAAGGCAGATATCATTTCATCGTCAAACATTCCGAAAAAATTGCCGACTGTGTAGAAGGAGCTGCCCGTAATCGCCGGACTGAAATTCGGAATGGTGGTCGGATTTTCAATGTCAGGAGGGGAGCTGGAATCCAAAATGACAAGCCCTGACGGATTGACAATCCAAATGGATGCGTCCACAAAGGTTCCGATTGCCTCAATCTGCCGCCATACGGATTCCAGTGTAATTTCATTATTGTAAAGGTCGGTCGCGTAGGAGTCGGAAATCAGGAGCGCTTCCTTATAAAGCGTATTTGCCCGTTCACGCTTTAAATGCTCCAGTGTCATGCTTGAAGTAAAGGTCGCCACTACAATAAAGCCAAAAAAGGCGAATATAAAATATGCCAGGACAAATTTCAGATATAATGTGCGTTTCATGCTTTGACCTCAAATTTATAACCAATGCCCCAAATTGTGGCAATCCGCCATGCTTCATGGTCCTTTATTTTCTCACGCAGACGCTTGATATGCACATCTACGGTACGGGTGTCGCCAATATATTCATATCCCCATATCTGATCCAAAAGCTGCTCCCTTGTGAAAACATGATTTGGGGAAGCGGCAAGAAAGTATAGCAGTTCCAGCTCTTTTGGCGGCATATCCACAGTATTCCCGTTATAAATCACGGAATAGTTCGTGAGGTTGACTGTCAAATCGGGATAACTTACCTGCTTTGCGGTGGACATAGACACGGCAGGAGCCGCTGTTTTAAAGCGGCGCAAAACTGCCTTTACGCGTGCCACAAGCTCCTTTGTATCAAATGGCTTTTCCAAATAGTCGTCAGCGCCAAGCTCAAGACCGAGCACCTTATCAAAAACTTCTCCCTTTGCGGAGAGCATGATAATCGGTGTCTGCGATTTCTGCCGCACTTCGCGGCATACCTGATACCCGTCGATACCGGGCAGCATTAAGTCCAGTAAAATCAAGTCGGGTGAAAAGCTCTCCGCCTCTCTGAGGGCCGACTCCCCGTCATATACGATTTTGGTTTCGAAGCATTCCTTCGTCATATATAAGGAAATAAGCTCCGCAATATTTTCGTCGTCATCCACAATTAAAATTTTTTGTTTGTTTGCCATAGTTTTCATTCCTTTTTTCATATAATGCGAAGAATGTACGTTCTCTGCATTCTTCTAAACGAAACGTTTTTTACTTAAATTCCGCAATCGTTACACCGGCGTCGCCCTCGCCGTACTCGCCCAAATGAAACGATTTTACATAAGAAACGCGCTTTAAATGCTTTGAAACGGCCTGGCGCAATGCCCCCGTCCCCTTCCCGTGCACGATACGTACGCTGGGTGCATGGGAAAGATACGCGTCGTCAAGGTACTTGTCAAGCTCCGCAATTGCTTCATCAACGGTCTTGCCCAAAAGATTAATTTCCGTTGAAAGCGTAGCCGTTTTGGACATGGAAATCCGTCCGGAATCGGAGCCTGTGCCGGAACCGGAAAAGCTTTTTTTGTAATTGGCAATCCCCGGCATTGCATCTTCTTTTACAAGCACCAGATCCCTGATATTGACTTTGGAGCGGATAATGCCGCACTGCACAAACAAATCGCCCTTTGCGTCGGGTAATGTCGATACGGTGCCCTTTAAACCCATCGTCACGACCTTCACCATATCTCCCGGCTTCAACTGGTTCGGCTTTAATATCTTGTGTGTAGGCTTTGTCTCCGGGGTTTTTAGCCTGCTGTTTTTTTCGCTGATTTTATCACGTATCTTCGTACGTGCTTTTTCCAGGTCCTTTATGGTGGTTTGGCTTCCTGCCTTTTGAAATTCGCGGATGGTTTCGTCCGCGACATCCTTTGCATCCTGAAGGATTTTCCGCGCTTCCTCGTTTGCCTGCCGCAAAATATTGTCTTTCTGCGCGTCGAGCCGTTCCTGCTTTTGCTCTAACCGTTGCTTCAGGGAGGCGATTTCCGCCTTGTAGCTTTGGATTTCGCTTCGCTCTTTTTCAATAGTACGGCGGCTGTCTTCAAGATTTGTCAGCAGATCCTCAAAGTTTTCCTCTTCCTCACTGATATGCTCCTTCGCTGACGCAATAATTTCATCAGAAAGTCCAAGCTTAGAGGAAATGGCGAACGCGTTGCTTTTTCCGGGAATGCCGATTAAGAGCCGATATGTGGGACGGAGCGTTTCGACATCGAATTCGCAGCAGGCGTTTTCCACATACGGGGTAGTCAGTGCAAAAACCTTTAACTCACTGTAATGTGTAGTGGCCATTGTACGGATGCCCTTATCGTGCAGATGCTTTAAGATTGCAATCGCAAGCGCCGCGCCTTCCGTGGGATCCGTACCTGCACCAAGCTCATCGAAAATACATAAGGAATTTTCGTCGGCATTTTTTAAGATGGAAATAGTGTTTGTCATATGTGCCGAGAAGGTCGATAAGTTCTGCTCAATACTCTGCTCATCGCCAATATCCGCATACACCTGTGTAAACACGCCAAGTTCCGAACGGTCGAGTGCGGGAATATGAAGCCCCGACTGACCCATCAGTGTGAACAGACCGACCGTTTTCAGGGACACCGTTTTGCCGCCCGTGTTTGGTCCGGTCACAACCAAAAGGTCAAAATCTGCCCCTAAATTGACATCAATCGGAACGACTGTATTTTTATGCAATAACGGATGTCTCCCTTTGCGGATGTTGATAAATCTTTTGTCATTAAATAACGGACGTGATGCATTCATGTCGATTGCAAGGCTTGCGCGGGCAAAAATAAAGTCCAAAATTGTCAAAAGACGGTAGTTATTTGCAAGTTCATTCGTAAAATTACTTGCATTTGCACTTAATTCTGCAAGAATTCTTTCAATTTCGTCCTGCTCCTGCATTGCAAGCTCTTTGAGCTGGTTATTCAGATTTACGATAACAGTCGGTTCGATAAACAGCGTCGAGCCGGTTGCGGACTGGTCGTGAATCATACCAGAAACGTTGCCCTTGTACTCCGATTTCACGGGGATGCAGTAGCGGTTATTACGCATTGTAATTACTGCGTCCTGAAGGTAGGTGCGGTAGCTTCCGTTCACCATATTTGTGAGCTGGCTATGGATTTTTTCGTTGGTAAGGTTTATGCTGCGGCGAATATGCTTTAATGTGGGGCTTGCGTCGTCGGCAATTTCCTCCTCTGACAGAATACAGCGGTTGATTTCGTTTTGCAGCGGCGTCAGAGGCTCAAGATTTGCAAAAAATTTTTGCAGGCTGTCCTCAATCTCGTCGTCATGCTCTGTGCGGGAAAATGCTTTTGTCCTTGCCGCGCAGGCAAGCGATGCGGAAATTTTTAACAGTTCGGAAGCGGAAAGAGCGCTCCCGATTTCCAGTGCCTTGATGCTGTAGCTGATATCCTTATTTCCGCTGAAATTTGCGCGGTCGCCCTTGATTAAGCGGGAAAACGCGTCTGCAGTCTGCGTCTGTGCCTCCTCGATTTTTGCAGGGTCGGTCATCGGCTTTAGGATTTTACAGAGCTCCTTGCCTGGGGCGGAGGTTGCCTTTTCCGTCAGCAGATTTATGATTTTATCGTATTCGAGTATTCGTAATGCTTTTTCGTTCATATCAGTTATTGTGTTCCTTTCTCGGTTTGCAGATTTGCTTCTGACTGTTTTTTCATTTTATCATAAAATACCTTATACATCAAATAATCCCCAAAGTTCCTTCATATGATAATACCATACCGGACGGTATGCGTCATAATCCCCTATGACATAAAGCGCAAAGACAGACAAAATCAGATATGTTACCGTAATACAGCATAACAGCGCGACCGCACGGCACCATGACTGTTCACTGATTTTGTATGCAGAGGTATTTTCAGGCGAGTAGTAGCTGTCAATCCACGTAAAAATAACGGTAAAGGACGCCAGATAAAATAAAACGCCGAAATCCGCAAGATATCTTGTCAGAATCCCTGCCATTTGAACATCGGCACATACAATTATAAAAGCGCTGACCAGACTAATGACGGTAAATAAATATGCTTTCTTTTCCTTTAGCTTTGCGCGTAAACGGTAGAAGAGGAAACATGGCAGTAAAATAACATTTGTTACTAAAAGCCCCCCGATACTGGGCTCGTGGATGGTTCTTCCCTGATAAGCAGTCTGAAATTGAGCGATTCCGACATAGGGAAACTCAATTCCAATGGATGGCGGCTGAAACAAAAAGGACCATACTCCAGGAATAAAACGGGCAAAGTGGAAACCGCGCTTTGTCATATCGTTTGTGGTCAGGTTATAAGCCGCGCCAAAGTCAAATGGAGAACCAAACCGCGCGGCGTTGTACCACATCAGAAGGACAGCCGTTATCATATAAGGAAGGCAGAATAACGCAAAAAGGAGCACATGTCTGCCGGTCTTCTTTTCCCGGATATCCCTGCGGGCTGCATCCCATTGCCCTGCAAAAACCGGCAGTGCAAGAAAGCTTGCAAGCAGAAGCTGCGGACGGCAGCCTGCGACAAGCGCCATACAAAGGGAACCCGCAGGAATCATCCATGTTTTCCGGTTATCCGGTTTAATGCAATAGCGCATCCAGAAAAACAGCCCCCATACTGTGAAATCCACTGCCGCCGCAATTGCCATGTTGTATATGCAGACACGCTTGGCAAAGAGCAACGTTCCGACGCCCAGCATCAACGTGACCTGAAACAGATAAAACAGCTTCACAGGCAGCTTTGTGCAGAATCTTTTTACCAGAACATCCGTAAGCGCAAAGGTACCAACCATCAGACTGATTAAAAAGATTATATAAGGGATTTCATGTGCCAAATCCGTACCTGTAATCAGATAGTAGGGCAGATACATCAGAATTACGGGAGCAACCCCAAAATATACATAGATTTTGCCGTCATAATAGGCATAGTCCCACCGATAGCTGCCAATGCCTAAATCCTTTCGCTCCGCCCTGTCATAAGGATTTTCTGCCGACAACAGCCGTTCGTCCACATCGCCGTCCAAATAGAGCGTGCCGTTTGCAAAAGCATGTGTCAAATCGGTGTATTTGTCCATTGTGGCAAGACCGCTGCTGTCATTTCCGACCAGGGTCAGTGGAAGGACGACGGCGATGGATAAGAGAAGAATGCATCCCGAAACCAGCTTCTGCTTTTGGGAATTTGGCTCATAATAAACATTGTATGGTGCAAAAAAGAGTGCACGGATTATCAAATATAACACGCACATGACCAAAACCCGTTCCACGGAAAAAAACATTGGCACAGGCTGGTTTAAAATAATGTCCGTGACTTCGATGGTTGTTCCCTTTTCGTTGGGAAAGGTCAGTTTTAGCAGCTTTAAATTCCCGTAAGGGTAAACGGAAATATAATTACTTTTGTCCAAAAAAGGGGAAATCACCCTGTTATTGGCGCTGTAACCGTTTTTGCTCCCTTCATCAAACAGGTTAAGCTTAATTGTCAGGACATTTTTCGCATCTTCTTTTGTTGTCCATAGATTCAGATACACATTTTTAACGTCCTGATTGATATCCCTGATTTCCAAACAGGAATTATCGCTGATGACATAGCGTTCGTCCATATTTAAAAGCGCGCCTGTTTCCGTATAAATCTCATCAACGCGGATTGGCTGATAGCCTGATGAAATCCAAAAAGAGTGATTCCATACAAACACTTCCGCCAGTAATATGACAATGACCGCGATGACGGTCTGTTTCCAATTTGTTCGTTTCATTTTCTCAGACATCGTTTCGTCTCTTTCTGTTTTTGGATTGGGTAGTTTGGATTATGTAAAAGGAATAAGCAGTTTGTCATAGAAATTATAACGGATATTGGACAAGAGTGCAACTAAGGGAACGAAACCATTGACCATGAAACAGCTATCGGATATACTAAGAGTTGACAAAAACAGCAGGAGAATAAATAAAGGGGTATAATGGGATGACAGGTCATGATAAGAAAGAAGATTTAAAGGAACATGATGCGGCGAGTGATTTTGACTTTTTGCAGGAGCGGATAAAGGAACGCCCTATAAATAAGAAGAAACTCCTGAAGAAAACAATTATAACGGCATTGATGGCAGTGCTGTTCGGGCTGCTTGCATGTCTTTCGTTTTTGCTTTTGGAGCCGGTTTTGAACAACTGGTTATATCCGGAGGAAGCGCCGGAGATTGTGACATTTCCGCAGGAACAGGAAGAGATGCTTCCTGAGGATATGCTTACGGAGGGCGGTTCAACGCAGTTGTCGGAGACCGTACAGGAGGGCTCGGATGCGCAGGCCACGCAGTTATGGTCGCAGGAGACCGTACAGGCGGGTACGGAGTTGGAAGCGGAGAATGATACATCTGCCGGGGTGTCAGAGCCTTTGGACGCATCCGATGTCCAAGAGGAGGAATTTGCCTTAAAACCGTATCTGACGCAGTATGAGGAGCTGTACAATACTTACCGGGAAATCAGTTCAAGTATGGTGACGGTTACTGCGGTGTATTCTGATGTGGACTGGTTTAACAATACTTATCAGAAGGAGGGAACGACAGCCGGCGTCATCATTGCGAACAACAACAGGGAACTGTTAATTTTATCAAAGAAGTCACCGCTTGACATGGCGGAAACGATACGGGTGACGTTCTGTAACGGGGTAAACGCGGATGCAGAGATTAAAAAGTTTGACAAAAACACGGATCTGGCTGTTCTTGCGGTAGACCTGAAATATATGGGCAGTTCGACGCTGGATAATGTGACAGTCGCAACGCTTGGGAGTTCGGCACCCGCAGGGATTATCGGCACACCGATAATTGCAGTCGGAAATCTATTCGGGTACAATGATAACGTATGTTATGGAATGGTCACGTCCAAAGGGAATCATGTTGCGCTTGCCGATAACGGATATAAACTGATTACGACGGATATTTATGCGAGTGAAAATCCGAGCGGGATTCTTGTAAATCTTGCGGGTGAGGTCATTGGAGTGATTGACAACAGTTATAATAACCCCGATACAGGCAATCTGCTTTCCGCATTGGGAATAACGGAGCTTAAAGGAATGATAACAAAGCTTTCGAACGGGGAAGATATTCCATATTTAGGCATTTATACGCAGGATATCACCTCTCAGGCGAAATTGGAAATGGGGCTGCCGCAGGGGGCATATATTTTTGATATTGACATGGATTCGCCTGCCATGATGAATGGGATACAGAAGGGAGATATTATTGTGCAGGTGGGAACACATGAGATACGCAACGCAGCAGATTATATGAATGCGCTGCGCGAAGCCGTGATTGACAGGAATCTGAAGGTTGTTGTGCGGAGGGCGAGCGTGGATGCCTATGAGGAGATGACTTTTACAGTGCAGCCTGCACAAAGGGATTAAAGCTGTATATTGGAGCAGAAAAGGAGAATGGAAATGAAATATATTAAAGATTACAAGGACGGAGACCGGGTATTTGACATTTACTTTTGCAAGTTTAAAAGTTCCGCGGTAACAAAAAATGGAAAAAGTTATGATAATGTGATTTTACAGGATAAGACAGGTACGCTTGATGCAAAAATATGGGATCCGAACAATGCGGGAATTGCCGATTTTGACGTGATGGATTATATTGAGGTTTATGGTGAGGTGACAAGCTTCAATGGAGCGCTGCAGGTAAATGTAAAACGCGTGCGTAAGTGTGCGGCGGGCGAGTACGACGAGAAGGAGTATATGCCTGTCAGCAAAAAAAATATAGATGAAATGTTTGCGGAGCTTTTGGAATTCATAGACAGTATTGGGAATACATATCTGAATACGCTGCTGAAAAGCTTTTTTATTGATGATAAGGTTTTTGCGGAGCGTTTCAAAAAAGCATCTGCTGCAAAAACCGTTCATCATGGATTTATCGGCGGGCTTTTGGAGCATACGCTTGGCGTGACGAAGCTGTGTGATTACTACTGCACGGCATATCCTGTGCTCAAAAGGGATTTGCTGCTTTCTGCCGCGATGTTTCATGATATCGGTAAGGTACGGGAGATTAGTGCGTTTCCCGCCAACGACTATACGGATGAGGGACAGTTTTTGGGGCATATTGTTATGGGAGCTGAAATGATAGGGGAAAAAATCCGTGAAATTCCGGGTTTTCCGCCCATGCTGGAAATGGAGCTAAAGCACTGCATTCTTTCGCATCACGGGGAATATGAATTTGGTTCACCCAAAAAACCTGCGATTATTGAAGCAGTGGCATTGACCTATGCAGACAATACAGATGCAAAGATGGAAACATTTACGGAAATCCTTGACGCGACGCAGGAAACAGGGTGGCTTGGCTTTAACAGGCTGTTTGAGTCAAATCTTAGAAGCAGTAATCTGGAATAGGCGTGGGGATGGCAACAGCAGGGAGGTTTATGTGGAATACAAAAAAGATGATTTCATAACAATGACGATTGAGGATATGGGGGCAGATGGCGAAGGAATCGGAAAGATAGACGGTTTTCCCTTTTTTGTGAAGGATGCGGTGATAGGCGATCAAATAGAAGCAAAGGTCATGAAGGTAAAAAAAGGTTATGGCTATGCAAAGCTGGTAAATATCATAACACCGTCAGACGCCCGGACAGAGCCAAGGTGCCAGTACCATAAACAGTGCGGCGGGTGTCAGATACAGGCGCTGCAGTATCGGAAGCAGTTACTGTTTAAGGCGGATAAGGTAAGAAATAACCTGCAGCGTATCGGTGGATTTTCGCCTGGGCTGCTTGGGGAAATTATGGAACCGGTGATAGGAATGGATTTGCCCGGACAGGATGCCTACCGCTATCGGAACAAGGCGCAGTTTCCGATTGGAGAGGACAAAAACGGAGAAATCATTACAGGATTTTACGCGGGAAGGACACATGTTATCATCCCGAATATGGATTGTGTGCTTGGCGTGGAAGAGAATAAAACGGTGCTTGAGGCTATTATCCGGTATATGAAAGAGAATAAAGTGACGGCTTATAACGAAAAGACGGGGAAAGGTCTTGTAAGACATGTACTGGTACGCAAAGGATTTGCCACGGGCGAATTAATGGTGTGCGTCGTTATTAACGGCGATAGACTTATGCATCAGGATAAACTGGTATCCGTTCTGTCAAAAATTAAGGGTATGACGAGCATTTCAATCAGTACGAATAAAGAACAGACGAATGTCATTATGGGAAAAGGCTGTCAGGTGATTTGGGGGGATGATACGATAACAGACGTTATTGGCGACATCCGCTTTTCTATTTCGCCATTATCTTTTTACCAGGTAAATCCGGTACAGACGCAGAAACTTTACAGTCTGGCGTTGGAGTATGCAGGTCTGACGGGAACGGAAACTGTTTGTGATTTATACTGCGGCATTGGAACGATAAGTCTTTTTATGGCAAAAAAGGCGAAAAAGGTTTACGGAGTCGAAGTTGTAGAGCAGGCGGTTGAGGATGCACGGAAAAATGCGGAGCGTAATCATATTGATAACGCAGTGTTTTACGCAGGAAAGGCGGAAGAGATTCTCCCGAGGCTGTATGAGGAACATGGTCTGCGCGCGGATGTTATCTGCGTTGACCCTCCCCGAAAGGGATGCGATGCGCAGTGCCTTGCCACGATGGTGCAAATGGCGCCCCAAAGGATTGTGTACGTAAGCTGCGACAGCGCGACGCTGGCGCGGGACTTGAAGTATTTGTGCGCGCACGGGTACAGCCTGCAACGGGCTTGCCCGGTTGATATGTTTCCGCAGACGGTGCATGTTGAAGTCGTCACATTACTACATCGGATAGATTCATAGAAATCCTTGAATTTACGCACTTTGCAAGCATTTTTCGATTCAATAAGACAGATGGAATCGGCAAAGAAAAGGAACTTTTTCACGATGTAAAAGTATCTGTAGTGATGGAACTCGTATGAGTATACATATTCATCTGCTGTTCATAAATTAAAAGTTCAGCCCAATGGATTTAATCAAAATTCATTAACAATCGAATAGAAAAAGAGTCGTAAGACCGCTTGTTTTCAACATCTTTTGATGGAAGAAGCAGGCGGTTTTCTTCTTTTGAAAAATTGCTCAGCTTCTTCGATATCTTTCAAATGACAGGAAGGTGGCAAAGATGGAAGAAAACAAAAATATCAGTTCATTACGGACAGACAAGCATGGAGTAATTAAAGGAAAAGTCAAAATTGTTGAATTACACGATTTTAAGGGGCATCCCTTTAAAGTGGAGCACGACAGGGAATTATTTAAATTGAGCAAAAGCATTGAAGAAAATGGTGTGCTTGTTCCATTGATAACAAGGAAAAATCCAAATGGTTGCGGATATGAGATTATATCCGGTCACAGAAGAAAAGCTGCATGTGAGTGGGCGGGCATAACAGAGATTCCTATTGTGGTTATGGAATTGACGGATGCAGAGGCGGTAATAACGATGGTAGACAGTAATCTGCAAAGAGAAAATATCAAGCCAAGTGAGAAGGCATTTGCATACAAAATGAAACTTGAGGCAATGAAAAGTCAGGGAAAGAGAAATGATTTGTTCATGTCCCAAGTTGGGACGAAGTTAAAAAAGGACGAATTGGAAGATAGTTCACTGATACTTCGGTCAGATGAACGACTGGCAAAGGAAGTGGGCGAGAGCAGAAACCAGATTGCAAGATATATCAGGTTGACCAACCTGATTCCCAAGATGCTCGATATGGTGGACGAGGGAAAGATTGCATTTACTATTGCAGTAGAGCTTTCCTATCTGACTGAGGAGCAACAGTATGAACTTTTTGAAGTAATGAATATGGAGCAATGCACACCATCACTTTCTCAGGCAAATCGAATGAAGCGAATGAGCCAGTCGGGGGAATTGGATATGGATGAAATGTTTCTTATATTGGAGCAGGAAAAGCCAAACCAAAGAGAACAGATTAAGATTCGTGCAGATAAGCTGGATGCGTATTTTCCCGAAGGGTATACACCAAAGCAAAAGACGGATTTGATAGAAAAACTATTAAAGGAATGGCATGAAAATCAAATAACACAATCAAATGAAAAGACAAGGAGGACAAGACGATGAGCAGGGAATTATCAGATTTTGAAAAGATAGGTGGCACGTACACAGAGGTGGATGGCATTTTTTATCCAAATATTATTGTCGAAAAAGAAGAGCCGTTAATCATTGGAAAGTATGGCTTACTATGGCTTAGCTATATGGAAGAAAACCATAATGACAGGTATCGCCATCTGATGAGAATGGGATGTTTACAGAGAAAAGCATATGCAGTGAATGAGGAAGCTTATGAGATGCTGGAGCAAATTATGAATAAGTATCTGGCAAAGCATAAGCCGGTAAATTCCAATTCAATAATGGAGATGTGGAAAATCAGGGAGCAGGCAAAGAGCATTGCCGAGGAGGAAATCTATGAGACAATCGTTTACAGATGTTACTAAAAACAATGCAAATATCGGTTTGAGAGCCGGGGAAAGGGAGGATTTTATGACAGAGAAAATCAGAGAATATAATGCACCAAACGGAAGTATGATTATCGGGATTGACAATGGGTATGGCAACATGAAGAGTGCCAGACGCTGTTTCCCAACAGCAGTCATAAAATATGATAGTGAGCCTGTTCTTAGCAGGGACTATATCGAATATGAGGGCAGCTATTATGTGATTGGAGAGGGGCACAAAGGGTTTGTAGCAGATAAGCAGTCGGATGATGATAATTATGTATTAACCCTTGTTGCTATTGTAAAGGAACTTAAGGCAAGAGGAATGAACCAGAGGATAAACAGTGCGAGAATTCATTTGGCAGTCGGGCTGCCACTCAAATGGGTACAGAGTCAGCGAAACAGCTTTAAGGAATATCTGCTCAGAAATAAAAGCGTAGATGTGAGATATAAAAATCGTCTTTATCAGTTAGAAATTACCGGATGTACCGTAATGCCACAGTGTTATTCTGCAGTTGCGGAAAATCTGAAATGTTTTAAGGGTATTACACTTCTTGCGGATATTGGCAATGGAACAATGAACCTGATGTATCTGAATAATGGAAGACCGATGGAAAGTAAGTCATGGACAGAAAAGCTTGGAGTATTTCAGTGTTTTCAGAAAATCCACAATGAAGTACAGAACAATACAGGGGATAATCTGATGGATGATGTCGTGGAAAATATTCTTAGAAGTGGCGAAATTGATTTGCCGGATACACATGCGAAATATGTAAGAGTAGCCATTGAAAGCTATGTCGAGGATATTTTTCAGAAAATGCGTGACCACGAATACAATGAGAATCTCATGAAAGTATATTTTATGGGTGGTGGTGCAGGTATTGTGGAGAGATATGGAAAGTATAATCCAGATACAACAACATTTGACCATGATATCAGAGCCAATGCAAAAGGATATGAATATTATTGCTATATGATTCTGAAAAGTCAGAATAGAAGGTAGGTGAGTAGATATGGCACATGCATGGAATCATAATATCAGGTTTTCCATGACTGATGAAAATGCGGTGAAGGCTTGGGTTTGTATTCATTCGGATGAAGTTAAGGAAAGTTTTAAGTCACAAAATGCATTTGTAATAGCTGCAATCAATGACTATTATGAAAGACATCTGATTAAGGAAGATGATCCGTATCTTGAGACAAGAGAAAAGGAAGATGAGTTTTGCGATAGAATTGTGGAGAAAGTAGAGGGGAAGGTGTTTGCTAATCTTCCGGCTCTGCTTGGGGCATATTTGTTACAGCAGCAGACACAGATGGCGGTGAATGGTCAGATGTCTGTGCCAATGGTAAATGTGACGATGAATAAGTCAGTTTCAGCCCTTCAAAATAGTGTTGATGCAGAAGCTCGGGATAATATAGACAAGCCCAAACTTGATGAGCCGGAGGAAAATGATTTGTTAGATTTGTCGATGGGATTTTGATATAGACTAATAATAGTTAAGAATGAAGGAAATGTAACTGAATCGTGACTGTTATGAAGTCGAAAATATGCATGTTATCTGTATTGTATAGCAAATGTTTTAAAATCAGCTACATGGCAGCAAAATAATGTAGCCGGCGCAGAAACAAATACAGATTATTATGGAAATCAGCTACAAAGTCTGGTTCTAAATATAGCTAATAGTACAATTTCAAAGCGTAAGACAGAAAAAGCAGTCAACGATGAGTTGGTTGCTTTTTCTCGTCTTATGCGGGAGCAAGCTGGGGCTTGGGGATGTCAAATCCCCAACAAGTTCTGCCCTGTACACACAGGGCGGAACTTGCTCTACTAATTGCGACTTTAATGGAGCAGTTGCCGACTTTGGTCGGCTTGCAGCGTGAATGAGAAAACTTCTAAAAGAAAGCTGCATATTTCTAACGGAGAAAGGGTGTAGCCGTTTCTTATGGAATGTGTAGCTGTTGTGCACCACTGGCGAATAGCCTGATTAGTGGTGCAGGAACATTTCTTTGTTTACGATATTCACGAAACGGAGTGGAGTGTATCACGAGCAAAGCGAGTTATCCGTGAGCGACCATAGGGGAGTGAGCGTAGACCGGAGGGAGGAGCGTAAGCGACGGCGAAAGACATTGCTGTATCCGGCATAAAAAGTAAATAGCAGATTTTTAACGAGCAGAGATGTGAGCCAGATAAAAGGCTTGTGTGCCTGCTTTTTATGAAAAACAGGGAAGGAATGATGAATTTATGAAGAAGGAGACAGATAAAAAGAAAGTTTCAATGACACGAATGGAGCTTCGTATATCAGCAGAGGAAAAAGCACAAATAGAACAAAAAGCAAGAAAGGCAGGGATTACCACATCAGAATTTATCAGGAGAAGTGCACTTGGAAGACGACTTCCCAGCTATGGAGACACCACACTTTTACAAGAGTATTCCATGCAGCTTGGAAAGATTGGTTCTAATTTGAATCAGATTGCAAAGTATGTCAATCAGGGATTTCTTTTGGATAGTTTCATAGGAGAAATCAAAGAGACCTGTAGGGAGCTTGTGGATTTAAAATTCCGCATCTTACCGGCACTTGAGGATGTAGCCTGTGGCAAGAAATATAAAAAGAAGCACGGTAATACAGCAAGCAGAAAAGAAAGCGGGTGATTAAATGGCGATATTAAAGCACATTCCAATTAAGAACCGGTATTATTCTTCTGCAGTGGAATATTTGACATGCCAGTTTGATGAATACACAAATGAACCTGTTCTTGATGAAAAGGGCAGGATTATGGAACGGGGGGAGTATCTGATTGAGGGCATTAACTGTGAGGCAGATACATTTGGAGCAGAATGTATTGAGACAAACCGATTTTATGGTAAAAATAATGCTGTGAAGGATGTAAAAGCACACCATTATATTATATCATTTGATCCGACAGATACGATAACGATGGAGGAAGCACTTGAATTTGGAAAAGAGTGGCTGTCTGTTTTTGCACCGGGGCATCAGGCAGTGATTGCGGCACATCCGGATGGTCATCATGGCAGTAAAAACATGCATGTGCATATCGTATTAAATTCTGTAAGAAAGTATGCAGGAGTGCAGGAAAAGTGGCATTATAAGCCATGCGAGTGGAAGCAGGGATGTAAGCACAGAAGTACAGGAAGGATGATGCACCATGCCAAGAAGTGGATAATGAGAAAATGTCTGCTTCAGGGATATGAACAGGTGGATCTTCTTACAAAGAAGCACCGGGATGATTACTGGGTAGAAAAGCGTATGATGAATTTAAATGCAAAAGATGGTATTGGTGCAACTTCCAATAGAGATATGATAAGAAATACGCTTGATAAGCTGATACCGGCAGTAAAATCCTTTGAACAGCTGGTGGAATGTCTGACAAATATCTATGGCTGGAATATCCGTGTAACAGATAAAACGGTCACATTTACTATGCCGGATACGAAGCGTGGTATTCGTGGTAATAAGTTGGGAGATGGATATGGGAAAGCGGAATTAATCGAGCGTATTGATGTTGCTGTAAAAGAGAAGGCTACTATTGAAGACAAGAAGATTGCAGAAGAAAATGCAAGAGCAAAAGCTATGCGGATTGCAGAGGCGAAAGCTAAGGCAGAAGCAGAAGCAGAGGCAAGGGAGAAAGCAAGAATTGAAGCAGAGAAAAAAGCTGTATTAGAGAAGGCAGAACAGAATAGAAAAGCCGAATTATCCGAAAAGAAGAAAAAACTAGCTTTTGAGCGTGAGGATATCAGGTTTGAGTATTTTATGGCTAATGCTGATTCAGATGCTTGGAATGCTGATTATGCGGATTATTTGATGGGAGAAAAGATAACGGATTATGATTCCAAGACAATGGATGAGTTGTCTGCGCCGATTCTGACAAAAAAAGAATTTGAGCAGAAACAGATTGAGAAAATGCAGGAGGCAATCAGCGAGAGGGCAGGTAAACTGTGGAAGGAGGCATTAGATAATATTGATAATTCGGTATATCCGAATAAATGGGATTATCTGGATTATTTGGAAGAATTGAGGTATCGGAAGATATCAGTGCTTACCCTGAAACAGGTAAAAGAACCGATTTTGTCTTTTGAGGAATTCAATGAAAAAGTGGAACGTGAAATTGCTATGCATGTGGAATCAGTTGAAAGTGTTCAGAATTTTGTAGCAGAAACAGCAACTGATAATGAGCAGAATTTTGAGCTGGATGTTACAGAAAATATTGTGGTTCAGGAAAATCTGGTAGTTAAATCAGCAGTAGAGGATGCAGTTGTGGTTGAGCGGGTTATTGAAAGAGCATTAACTGTTGAAGAACAAGCAAAAGTGATTGCAAAATCCATTCGTGATAATTATGGAAAATATGACAATGTGCCGGTAAAAGTAAAAGCAGAGTTGTTCCGGTTTTCAATTGATGATTTACAGGCAGATATGAAGCTTCATTCATTGGTGTTGAAAGAGCTTAATGTGAAAATGTACAGTTCGGAGCTGTATGATGATTATATGAGTGTTGTGGATGTGACGGAGAAAAAGCAGTCGGATGAACTACAAAAGGTTGACTATCATAGCAATGAAAAGCGATGGAATAGGAGCAGATAAATAGAATAATTGTTGCCTATTGACGGTTTGGACAGATATTTATTGATTAAAATATTTGTCCATTATGTTTTTGTTGGGTTGTATAAGTGAAGTTTATGTGGAGGTTTATGTGGAACGTGAAAAACTGGAATTTAAAATTTCACTTTACGGTTTACATAAGTTGGATAGGTTGAAAAAATCAATTTTAAGTTGAAAGAGAAATGTTTTGATGGTATAATAAAAACGACATGATAAATAGTTGTAACGTCACGGAAGGGATTAACAATGGCAATTAGATACAACAAATTATGGAAACGTCTGATAGATGAAAATATGATGAAAGTTGACCTTAGAGACAGGGCTGGTATCACAACAAATGCACTAGCAAAATTAGGTAAGAATGAGCATGTGAGTACAGCTACACTAGAGAAAGTATGTAATGTGCTTCATTGTAATATAGAGGATATCATGGAATTTGTTCCAGATGAGGAAAGGGAAGAAAAGTAACATGGCAAAGAAGAAAACTGTTGAAAAGACAATCAACATAGATAATATTTTATTTAACTGTAGAGATATATTGAGAGCTGCACGTAACTCAGGTTCTTTTTTTGAAAAACGTGATATGATGCTTACACTTGTATTTTTACGTTTTATTGGAGAAAAGTATGAAGATGGAATGGATAAACTTAAGCAAACACTTGTAGAACAGGGGTTAGATCCAGAAGATGAAAATATTAGAGCGGCATTCTTTGATGATGCTACTTTTACAGATGGAACATATAATCTGCCACCTGAAGCAAGGTGGTCAACCATCATTAATACACCTGCACCGGGACTTAATGTTGCACTTGATACAGCTCTTCATAGCATTGCAACAGGTTCAAAAGATTTGAAAGGATGTTTTATTGAAGGTACATTTACCACTCGTAACCTTGCTCCGAATGATATAAAGAAGCTTGTGGACGAAGTCAATAAAATCAGTCATAAAGCATTTGGGGAAGAAAAAGACCTTATTGGTCGTGTTTATGAGTATTTCCTAAAAGAATTTGCGGTGAATGCAACAAAGGAAGAAGGAGAATTTTATACTCCTCATGATGTTGTGCAGTTGATTGCAACGATGATAGAACCATATGACGGTACTTTATATGACCCTTGCTGCGGTTCCGGAGGTATGTTCATACAAAGTGCTGAACTTGTCAAAGCCAAACAGGGTGATATCAATAAAATCAATATTTACGGACAGGAAAAGGATGCGGCAACCTATCGTCTTGCCAAAATGAACCTTGCACTTCGTGGGCTTAGTCACAATCTTGGAGAAACAAATGATTCTTCCTTTACCCATGATTTGCACAAAGGATTGTATTTCAACTATATCATGGCAAATCCGCCCTTTAATCTGAAAGGTTGGTATAATGATAATCTGAAAAATGATCCTCGTTGGACGGACTATCAAACACCACCGGAAAGCAATGCAAATTATGCTTGGATTTTACATATGCTTTCCCATTTGAAAAAAGCGGATGGTGTTGCAGGGTTTCTTCTTGCGAATGGTGCATTGAACGATAGTGACACTTTAGAAATCCGTAAAAAACTGATTCAGAATGATAAGGTGGAAGCGATTATCGTACTTCCGAGAGAGTTATTTATCACTACAGATATCAGTGTTACTCTTTGGATTTTGAATCGAAATAAAAAAGGTGGTAAATACCACGGAAGAAATCTTCGTAATCGTGAGCATGAAATACTTTTCATGGATTTGCGTGGGTGGAGGGAAAATGCTGTTAAGGGTGAAAACAAAAAGAAGGTACGCTTAGTAACAGAGCAGATTGAAAGAGCAGCTGACATATACCATACATGGCAGAACGAAGGTACTGACGGTGCGAATTATGAAGTGCCTGAACTTTATCGAAGTGTAGAAATTTCTGAGATTGAATACAAAGGCTGGACACTTACACCGAGCAAATATATCGAGTTTATTGACCATGATTTAGAGATTGACTATGAAAAGGAAATGGTTCGTATCCAGACAGAAATGAAAGAGATTATGAGGCAGGAAAAGAAATCCCAGCAGATGCTGGAAGATGCATTTAGGGGGATTGGATATGGCATTGACTAAATATAAAATAAGGCAATTGGTAACAGTTGTTGATGAAAGAAATAGCTTTGGATATAGAGAATTCTACGGCATCAATATCAACAAGGAATTTATGCCTACGGTCGCAAATACGGAAGGACTTGATGAAACGAAGTATAAAGTCGTCAGAAAAAATTACTTTGTTTATAGTGGTATGCAAACTGGTAGAGATGAATGTATCAGAATAAGTATGTATGATAACGATAAGCCCATTTTGATTTCACCTGCTTACACTACTTTTGAAGTTACGGCAACGGATGTTGTCCTTCCAATCTACTTTTTTATGAAATTTTTATCCAGAGAGAAAGATAGGTATGGTGCATTCTGTAGTGATGGCAGTATTCGATCGAACCTAGATTGGGAAGTATTTTGTGATATTGAGTTAGAACTCCCATCGCTTTTGATTCAGAAAAAATATGTAGATGTCTACAATGCTATGTTTATGAATCAGCAAAGCTATGAGCGTGGGTTGGAGGATTTGAAGCTTTCATTTGAGACCCTAATTGATGAGTATAAACACAAAGCTAATAAAAAAACAGTTGGCTCAATCCTTAAAGAAATTGATTGTCGTAATACAGATGGTTCAATAACGGATGTTCAGGGTATTAACATCACAAAACAGTTTATGCCATCAGTTGCGAATACGTATGATGTCAATCTAACTAAATATAAGGTGGTCCGAAAGGGGCAGTTTGCATTCTCAGGGATGCAGACAGGGCGAGATGAGTGTATACGAATAGCTCTATACAATAAAGAAGAATCAATCATTATTTCCCCCGCATACACAGTCTTAGAGATAAAAGATGATACCGTTCTTTCTGAATATGTAATGATGTGGTTTTCTCGTAAAGAAGTTGACCGACTTGGCTGGTTTATGAGTGATGCAAGTATCAGGACAAATTTGGATATGGATCGGTTTTATGAAATAGAAATACCTATTCCAGAATTAAAGGTTCAAAAAGCTATCGTAGAAATATACGCTGCATACAATGTGCGGAGAGAAATCAACGAAAAACTCAAAGCACAAATAAAAGATATCTGCCCGATACTTATTAAAGGCTCTATCGAAGAGGCAAGAAAAACAGAGGAGGCGTAATCTATGGCTGGATTAAAAGAATTTAATAGTCGTTATTGTGAATCAGAATATGAATATGCCTTCATTGGATTTTTGGAGGCTGAGGGCTGGATATATTCTTCCGGCAATAATATCTCTCGTGTAACCAAAAGAGATGTACTGATTGCTGATGATTTCAAGAAGTTCATAGCTGATACAAATCCAGACTTAACCGAAGATGAAGTTACGCAGATTTTTGATAATGTCCGCCTTGTAGGAAGTGAAAGTGACTTTGCTACTTTGCACAAAGTATATGCTTGGATGGTTGATGGCGTTCAGTTTACACCGCAAGACGGTCTGGCGAAAATGATACCACTCATTGATTTTGAAAACCCGGACAAGAATATATTCCGCGTGGTAAATCAGTTTACAGTAGAATATACAAACAACGGTCAGAAACAAAATCGCAGACCGGATGTGCTTTTGTTTGTAAATGGGATGCCGTTATGCATTATTGAATTGAAAAATCCTGCTGATGCCAATGCGACCATTTATCATGCGTGGGAGCAAATAAATATTCGTTATTGGCGGGATATTCCACATCTTTTGCATTACTGTCCTCTGGCTTGCATTTCAGATGGTGTGAAAACAAGACTTGGAACAGTCCGTACTCCTTATGAGCATTTTTATGCATGGAGACGTGTAAATGATGGAGATAAAGTATCTACTATGCCTTTTGAAGAAACAGAAACGATGGTAAAGGGTGTATATGCACCGGAACGATTCTTGGAGATTTTTAGAGATTATATCTATTTTCAAGACAGTATTTACGACAGTGATGAGAGAGAAATCGTGTGTCGATATCCACAATTTTTTGCAGCAAGATTACTAAAGCAAAGTATAGTAAATTCTGTTGCCACCAAAACCGGTAAAGGAGGAACGTACTTCGGTGCGACGGGATGTGGGAAAACATACACTATGGCTTTTCTTGCCCGTCAGCTTGCACTTCGTTGTACAGATATACCGGAAATTGGATCACCGACAATCATTTTAATTGTTGACCGTGATGAACTGCAA
>DKYC01000040.1:0-156 GCA_002492295.1 Lachnospiraceae bacterium UBA7110 | reverse complement strand
CTTGGTGAAGTATCTGTTGTAAAAAACAGAGCACAGTTAAGACAGGAACTTGGTGCAAGGGAAAGTGGTGGTTTTTACATTTGTACCATTCAGAAGTTCTGTGACCGGGAAGATGATAAAATAGGTCTTATTAATGACCGACAGAATATTATATGT
>DKYC01000141.1:6560-6747 GCA_002492295.1 Lachnospiraceae bacterium UBA7110 | reverse complement strand
TCTTGCGGGTGTATACCGTACGGCGATTGACCGTGGTGCAAAGAAAGTCTACGGAATGCTGAACGGGATACAGGGACTGATGGAGGAGACGTACATTGATTTGTCGGAGCATATCACGAATGATTTGGATGTGGAGCTTTTAAAGCGTACGCCGGCGGCGTATCTTGGCTCATGCCGTTATAAGCTT
>DKYC01000141.1:1891-6295 GCA_002492295.1 Lachnospiraceae bacterium UBA7110 | reverse complement strand
CTTGGCTCATGCCGTTATAAGCTTCCGGATATCCACAAGGATATGTCCGTATATGAGAAAATCTTTGCGATACTCAATAAGCTTGACATTGAGGCGCTGATTTATATTGGCGGAAACGATTCGATGGACACGATTAAAAAGCTTTCCGATTATGCCATTCTTACGGGAAGTGAAATCCGTTTCATCGGCTGCCCGAAAACAATCGACAATGACCTTGCCCTGACGGACCATACGCCCGGCTACGGCAGTGCGGCAAAATATATCGGTACGTCCGTAAAAGAGATTGTGCGCGACAGCCTTTGCCTCAAATATGAAAAAGGGCTTGTCACAATCATAGAGATTATGGGTAGGAACGCCGGATGGCTTACGGGCGCGTCCGTGCTTGCAAAAGGAGAGGACTGCACCGGACCGGATATGATATATCTTCCGGAGCTTTCGTTTGATATTAAGAAGTTTAAGGAAAAAGTAAAGAAGCTTTTGGCGAAGAAAGGTTCCGTTGTCGTTGCCGTTTCGGAAGGCATTAAGACTGCGGACGGCAAGTATGTGTGTGAGCTTGGAAACAGCACGGACTTTGTGGATGCCTTCGGGCATAAGCAGCTTACGGGTACGGCAAGCTATCTTGCAGGATTTATCGCTGCGGAGCTTGGCTGCAAGACAAGGGCAATTGAGCTTAGTACTTTACAGCGTGCGGCATCGCACCTTTCCTCAAGGGTGGATATACTGGAGGCATATCAGGTAGGCGGTGCGGCTGTGAAAGCAGCTGATGAGGGTGATTCCGGCAAAATGGTTGTGCTTGTGCGTCATTCGGATGACCCGTACCAGTGCGGAACAGAAGTAAAGGACGTGCATAAGATTGCAAACGATGAAAAGCTCGTGCCGAGAAATTGGTTAAACAGCGAGGGAGACTATGTGACGGAGGATTTTGTCACATATGTACGACCGCTCATACAGGGGGATGTGGCACCGATTATGGTGGATGGTATTCCGCGTCATTTGTATAAGCCGGGCAAATAAGAAAGCGAAAAAAGCTGCCGCGAATGTGGCAGCTTTCCTAGCGTATAGGGACTGTATAAGGCAGGATTTTTTACTATGATATAAGGAGGAACAGGATTGGAGCATACTACGTCAGGGGAAAACATCATAGAGCTAAAGCATATCAGCCGTACCTTTGATGACGGCTTTCGTGTAGTGGAGGATTTTAACCTTACCGTGAAAAGGGGGGAATTTGTCACTTTTTTGGGACCGTCCGGCTGCGGCAAGACGACGACGCTTCGCATGATTGCGGGATTTGACAGACCGACGGAGGGGGAACTGCTGTTAAACGGTAAGGATATCAGTGATCTTCCGCCCAACAAACGTCCCATCAATACGGTTTTTCAGCGCTACGCGCTGTTTCCGCATCTCAATGTATTTGATAATATTGCGTTTGGACTGAAGCTCAAAAAACTTGCAAAGGCTGAGATTGTAAAAAAGGTGAAAAAGGCGCTTGAGATGGTGGATTTGGAAGGGTTTGAGGACAGGACAATCAGCACGCTTTCCGGCGGTCAGCAGCAGCGTATCGCGATTGCAAGGGCAATTGTAAATGAGCCGGAAATCCTGCTTTTGGACGAGCCGCTTGGCGCGCTTGATTTAAAGATGAGAAAGGAGATGCAGCTGGAGCTCAAAAGCATGCATCAAAAGCTGGGGATTACCTTTATCTATGTGACGCACGATCAGGAAGAGGCGCTTACTATGTCCGACAAGATTGTTGTCATGTCGGAGGGAAAAATCCAGCAGGCGGGAACCCCGGAGGATATTTACAATGAGCCGAAAAATGCCTTTGTTGCCGACTTTATCGGGGAGAGCAATATTTTCAGCGGCATTATGACGGGAAAATACAGGGTACGTTTTTGCGGAGCGGAGTTTGTGTGCGTGGATGATGTTGAACATGGCACTATGATTGACGCGGTGGTACGCCCGGAGGACGTGATTCTCACAACACCGGAACAGGGAACAATCAGGGGAAAGGTAACGTCTGTTATTTTTAAGGGCGTTCATTATGAAATTACGGTTCTTTCCGGTAAAAACGAGATTGTGGTGCAGTCTACCAAAAAGGCGGAGGAAGGAAGCGACGTGGGGATTCTGATAGAGCCGGAAGGCATTCATATCATGCTTGCTGAGGATGTCGTAAACCGTATTGAGACAGGATTAAACAAGGATTACAGCCTGCAGTTTTTGGATGGCATGCTCTCCTGTGATCTGACGCAGTTGTTTCCGAATGCGTCCTTCAATTCGGACGGGGTGCTGGTGGATGCGCACGGGGATGCGATTGATGCGGAGACCGTCCGGATTATTGTGTCCGTGAAACCGGAATGCATTGAGATGAGTGATGATAAAGAGGCGGGGCTTTTGCGCGGTCATATTATCAATCTGATATACAAGGGCGACCATTACAGTTATGTTGTACGTACGGACGAGGATGAGGATTTTATCGTGGACGATGAGTACCTGTGGAACATGGACGATTATGTGAGCTTAATCATACCAAAGGAGAGCTTTGAATATGCAGTTAAGAAATAAAAAGATGCTTTGTCTGCCGTACGGCGTGTTTTTGGTGTGCTTTGTGCTTGCGCCCCTGCTTGTGATTATCTATTATGCGTTCACGAACGGTGAGGGCAGATTTACAGTGGAAAACCTTACCGGTTTTTTTCGAAGCCCCAAAACGACGGGAACGCTTTTGTACAGCTTTGGGATTGCCGTCGTCACGACAGGCGTGTGCCTGCTGCTCGCTTATCCCATTGCGTATATCCTTGCAAGAGGGAAGTTTCAAAATAAGTCCGTTGTACTGATGCTGTTTGTCATGCCGATGTGGATTAATTTTACGCTAAGGATAACGGCGCTGAAGGAAATCCTTACGGTCATTGAGGGAAATCTTTCGTTTCACCCGTTTTTGAATACGGTAATCGGAATGACGTATGATTTCCTTCCGTTTATGATCCTGCCAATCTATACGACCCTGTTAAAGCTTGACAAAAGCCTGCTGGAGGCAGCGTCCGACCTTGGCGCGGATCCGGTGCAGACCTTTTTCCAGGTGACGCTGCCATTGTCCGTACCGGGGATTATAAGCGGTATTTTTATGGTGTTTCTGCCATCGATGACAAACTATGTGGTGCTGGATATGCTTTACAACAGTACCTACATCATGGGAAGCCTGATTGGCGCGTACTTCGCTGCCTATGACTGGCACGGCGGTTCGATGATTGCGCTTGTTCTTCTGATGATTATTCTTGTATTTACGCTGTTTACGAACCGTTATGCGGATGAGGATGCGGGAAACGGCAGAGGGGGTGTGGTAAGCCGATGAAAAAGACGATTTCGACCGTGGTTTTATGTCTGATGCTGATTGTCCTGTATCTGCCGATTTTGGTGCTTGCGCTATACAGTTTTACCGATTCCGCGGGGATTGGCGCGATTCACGGTTTTTCGGTTCAAAACTATGTTACGCTTTTCACAAAGCCGGAGCTGCGCAACATGATTATAGGTACACTTGCGCTTGCGCTGGGGTCGGCTGTTTTGTCCACGGTGCTTGGTACGCTTGGCGCGGTGGGAGTACATTATGCGGACCGGTTCGGAAAAACATTTATCGGCGCGGCAAACCAGGTGCCCGTGGTCAATGCGGAGGTGGTGACGGCATTTTCGCTGTGTATCCTCTTAATCGAAGTGTGCAGTGTCGACAAGAGCAGCTTCGTGCCCCTGTTGATAGGACATGTGGTTTTGGAATCCCCGTTTGTCTATCTGTCGGTTGTGCCAAAGCTCAAACAGATGGACAACAGTCTGTATGAGGCAGCGCTTGACCTTGGGGCATCTTCGCAGACAGCAATCAGGCGTGTGGTCATACCGCAGATTTTCCCGGGGATTGTATCCGGATTTGCACTTGCGGTTACGCTCTCGCTCGACGATTATTTTATTACAAGCTACACAAAACCTGCTACCTTTGACACCATCAGCACATATGTTGTCAATGCGACCAAAGGATCGCAGACCGAGATTAAGACAGCGCTTTGGGCACTTTCCACCATTATCTTTTTTGCCGTGGTTCTTTTAGTGCTTGCGATGAATTTTACGGGCGGCAGGAATGCAAGGAGGGCAAGTGAAATTGAAAAGAAAAACGCATAGGAAAACGCTGCGCTTTGTCATGCCAATGATGGCGGTCATTATGGTTTTTACGGTCTGCTTTGCGGGAAAAGCAAGGCAGGTTTTCGCAAAAACCGATGATACAATCGTCCTTCGCGTCTGCAACTGGGAAGAATATATGGATATGGGCGGCTGGGACGAGGAAGAGCGCATTGTGCTGGACAACGGGGTAGAGATTTTCGGGGAGAATCCGCTTTTCCAGGATTTTGAGGACTGGTATTTTGAAACTTA
>DKYC01000141.1:0-1620 GCA_002492295.1 Lachnospiraceae bacterium UBA7110 | reverse complement strand
AGGACTGGTATTTTGAAACTTACGGGAAAAGGGTAAAAGTAGAATATTCCTGTTTTGGAACAAATGAGGATTTGTATAATCAGTTAAATCTCGGCGATACATACGATTTGGTCTGTCCGTCGGAGTATATGATTATGAAGCTGATGGCGGAAAACAGGCTGGAACCGTATTCCGAAGCGTTTTATGATAAAAATAACGCATATAATTATTATGTCAACAATGTATCCCCGTATATATATCAGGTAATGAATGAAAATGAGATTAACGGGGAGCAGTGGAGTAAATACGCAGCCGGTTATATGTGGGGGATAACAGGTGTTCTCTATAATCCGGAAAAGGTAACACAGGAAGAGGCTGCCACCTGGAGGATTTTTGAAAACCAAAAGTTTAGAAGAAGGGTTGCATTAAAAGATAACGTGCGTGATTCTTATTTCGCGGCGTTGGGTATTTTAAAAGCGGATGCGCTTACCGCAAAAGCATTTCAGGATGCGCCGGATTATGAAAAGCGGCTTGCGGATGAGATGAATGATACGGACCGGACGACGATTGACCAGGCGCAGGAGCTGTTGGAGCGTCTGATGGATAATATTTATTCCCTTGAGACGGACAGCGGGAAGGCGGATATGGTAACCGGAAAAATTGTAGCGGATTACCAGTGGTCGGGAGATGCGGTCTATGCGATGGACCAGGCGGATGAGGATGGTCTGGAGCTGCGCTATAGTGTACCCAGGGAAGGGGCAAACCTTTGGTTTGACGGCTGGGTGATGCTCAAGGAGGGAATTGCGGAGAACACGCAGCGAAAGCAGGCGGCGGAAGCGTTTGTGAATTTTATGTCAAGACCTGATAATGCCGTCCGGAATATGTATTATATCGGCTATACGTCGTCCATTGCCGGTACTGCGGACGATGACACTGTTTTTGAATATGCCAACTGGTGTTATGGTGCAGAGGATTCTGAAACGGATACGATAAGTTATCCCTTGGGGTATTTTTTTGGCGGCAGTGCGGACGGGGATTATACCATAACGGCATCCGCTGAACAGGCTGACAGACAGCTTTATGCGCAGTATCCCTCGCAGGAGGTATTAAAAAGGACAGTCGTCATGCGGTATTTCGATGAGGATACAAGTAAAGCAATCAACAGGATGTGGATTAATGTCCGCTGCTTTGATATCAGGGATGTTCCCATGCTGGCATGGCTTGCCGTGCTTGCCGTATTTTTACTGCTTATACGCAAAATCTATGTTAAAGCAGCGTGAAAAAATCCTACGCCAGAGAATGTGCGGAAAACAGGACATTTTCCGCACAAATTCGCAGGACGTTGGCAGCTGTAGGGCGTTCGTGTAAAATAAAATAAATTTGGAGGAGAAGTATGTCAAATATCGATCAAAGCAGGATCAGGAATTTCTGTATTGTCGCGCATATTGACCACGGCAAATCGACGCTTGCCGACCGGATTATTGAGAAAACCGGGCTTTTGACAAGCCGTGAGATGCAGGATCAGGTGCTTGACAACATGGATTTGGAGCGTGAGAGGGGAATTACGATTAAGGCGCAGACCGTGCGCACGGTATACCGGGCACAGGACGGAAACGAATATATTTTTAACCTGATTGACAC
>DKYC01000113.1 GCA_002492295.1 Lachnospiraceae bacterium UBA7110 | reverse complement strand
TTAATTAATAATGGTTATACTAGAGGGAAAAAGCTCCTGCCTTGCGACGGGAGCTTTTTTTATGCACAAAATCTTTCGAATGATGACATGCCCCACACCATATACTGTTTATAGAAAAAGACGGCATATTTGTGCTTGCGCTGCATACAACAAAAAGCTAATGCTTTTTGTTGTCAAGAATTCGCAGACATTGGCAAGAATGGGGGATTGTTATGAAAAAACTGTTACCGGCAGATTTCAATTTTGTTTTGAAGCTGTTATATGCTTTGGCGTTCTGTCTTGCGGCGCTTGCCCTAAACCGCCAGCTTGCCTTTTATAACGATGCACTTCTTACGCTCGCCCAGCCACTGGCTCCAACCGATATCAAGCGCGTCGCACTGACCTTCGACGACGGTCCGCACCCGGTTTACACCGAGCCTTTGCTTGACGGTCTGAAGGAACGCGGTGTGAAAGCGACATTCTTTGTCACAGGTCAGAATGCCGCAATCCATCCGGACATTATCAGGCGTATGCACGACGAAGGACATCTGATTGGAAACCATACCTATACGCACATAGAGCTTACTAAATCAAACCGTGAAACCTTCAAACAGGAGTTGGTAAAGACAAACAATGTGATACAGGAAATCACGGGTGAGGAAGTTCTCTATGTGCGCCCGCCTTACGGCGCATGGGATAAAAAACTGGAAACCGAACTCAATATGTTCCCCATTCTGTGGAGCATTGACCCACTCGACTGGTGTACGTCAAACTCCTCCTGCATTGCACAGGCAGTTATCAAAAAGGTTGGTGAAAACGATATTATCCTAATGCATGACTATTACAAAACCTCCGTCGAGGCTGCCTTAATGATTGTCGACGAGCTGCAGAAACAGGGCTACGAGTTTGTGACGGTAGATAAGATTTTGTTTGATTAAAAAACGCAGGCTCCATTGCAAGCCTGCATTTTTAATTGGAATATCCGTTTCTATTTTATTTTAAAAGCTTATTTCAGAAACCTGTACAAGTGCCGCTAAGCTCGGCTCCCTTAATATTGTTCCTGCCGTTCTTGGATGTACAGCTTATAATCTTTGCCTTTGCAAAAGTAACCTGATAACCAAGTGCGGAAGGCTTCCCTGTAAGAGACCAGTTGTAGTTGTATGTCTTGTTTCCATCTCCGGTACAGTTCTTCATTGTCACAACACCGCTCTGATTGTTTCTGTCAAATCCTGCCGCATAATTGCCCTTTGCAACACAGCCCTCAAGATAGTGGTTCAGCGGATCAAGATGTGCTGCCACACCGGGTGTCTTGTTGTCAACGCCACCCATCTTAAAGCCGTTTCCATCCCCATAAATGCCGTCACAGTAGCCGTTGTAGTTTGCCTGACAGTTAATCAGCTTCACTGCACCATGTGCCGCATAGCAGTCCCATCCGTCGTCACTGTTGTACTCTGCCACGCAGTTCTCAAAATAATTTCCCTCGCCGGAATGAAGCTTTACCGCAAAACCATCCGCGTTTTCACCTGTCGCATCCGCATTGTGATGTGCCGTACAATTGTAGAATTTGTTATTTGCTCCGCCATCCGATACCTGGAAGCCCGCATCATGATTGTAGCAGCATACGACATACTTTAATGTGTTATTTGAACCTGAAATATAAATACCGTTATCCGATGCATTCTTAACGGTAATATTCTGTAAGGTGCTTCCGTTTCCTTTGATTGTAATGCCTCTGCCCGAACTGCCGGATGTCTGTGAAAAATCAATTGTCGCGTTGTTTTTGCCGGAAATATGAACGCCTGACGGAAGTACAATTTTGTCTGACTTTACGGTACCGTCAATTACGATTGTCGTGCCGCTCTTTGCGCTCTTTACAGCCGCCGCAAGAGTTGTTCCGCCATTTTTAACCGTAATCGTGTTTCCTGAGGAAGAGGTACTGTCTGACGATGTACTTCCTGAAGAGGTACTGCCTGACGATGTGCTTCCTGAGGAAGTTCCCCTGTTGTCAACCTGTATCTTATAAATATTGATGCCGCTGTTGGATGAATATAGAAAAACAAAACCTGACGATCCCTTATAATTATAAGACGCCTGCGCCGCTGCCACATCCGCCTTCATTGTACCAAGCTGCTTTCCATTTGCGTCTGCTACAACAAGTGTTCTTGCCGCGCTTCCGGAGCTTCTTAATACAACCTTGATTGTTGCCTCTGAACTTACGGGAACTTTTACTGCACGATAGCTTTTTGAACCGCTGCCTCCAAGTGCAAGTGCATGGGTATAAGATGTGCCTGAAACGGTCTGTGGATCCGCGATGACCGACATTGTCTTAGCGCCGGTTGCAATCAGCCCAAGTCCGCTGACTGTCACATTGGAAGTGATTGTGCCAAGACTCTTAAATCCTGTATTCTTGAAATTCCATGATGTGGAATCCGCCGCCTGTACCGTAGGCATTCCTGTATGCAAGGTCATGCCAAATACCATGCAGACTGCAAGTGCAACTGTTAAAAGCTTCCTGAATTTGTTTTTCAAATTTGTTCCCACGTTTTTTCCTCCATTTTTGGTTGTGAATCCTTTTGTTCATTCGTAACGTTATTAAATTAGCACATTTCATCGTTTTCTGTAGATTTGCGCCAACTTCCTACAAATATTTTATAGCACATATTTTGGCAATTAGGCAATAGGACGAAACGCCTATTTTTTTGCACAGTCTTTGTGCGTTTTGGACAACTCTGTTCCATTTTAAACACTTTTTTATTCATTTTCACGGTTTTATGGTTTCCCCTTAATTTCTCTTAATTCTACTTTTTCCATACAGAAAAAGGAACTGCCAATTTGTCACAATTGTAAATACATCTTGGACAAATTGGCAGTTTTTACCAATACGGTTTTTTTCATTTTTTATACAAACTGGTTTTTTTCCTCATCATAATAGTAATCAATCTCTGCAAGCCGTTTCTCAATTCCTGTCCGGTCCTCGTCCATGTCCTCACAGAATGCGTCGAGACTCGGATAAAAATCTCTTAACTTTAAATTGATAAAACTTAAAAGCATCGCCGCGTCTTTTGGCAGCATCCCCTCACCTCCCCTACTGCTTATTTTGCGCTTAATCCCACGATAATCAGCTCCACGCTTAAAATATCAGGCATTTTCCCGGTCTTTACACGCTCCTCCGCTTCCACACACTCCCGAAGCGCCGCCTCAATCTTCTGCAGTTGGAACTGCGCCGCCTGCGGAATATATTTCTTTTTTAAAAAGTATGCATTTAACCCGGTCTGCTGCGCTATCTCGTTTTCAGGGTATCCTTTTTGCCTCATCTCCTTTACCTGAAGGAGCATATGAAACTGTCTTGCAATCAGCGAAAGAATTTTCATCGGCGCTTCTTTGAGCGCAAGCAAGTCATAATACAGGGCAAGCGCAGATTTTTGGTTCTTTGCTGCCACAGCATCCACCATCTCAAAAATCCGGTTCTGTATCTGCACCGTGCAAATCTCCTCGACATCCTGTGCCGTGATACCCTCGTCAAAATACTTATAACAGACCAGCTTTTCCACTTCGCGCCTGATATTTTCCATATTTGCACCCGTTTTATCCAGCAACAGATTCAACGCATCCGCCGTAATCATCTTGTTTTCCTTTTTCAGCAGACCCATAATCCACTTTTTCAGCGTCGCCTCATCCTGCACCTCACAGAGCGCGGCGTATCCGTTTGCCGTCACAGCCTTGTAAAGCTTTCCGCGCCTGTCAATCTCCTCCTCGACAAATATAAGATACGTTGTATCCGGCATATTTTTCAAAAGCTCCAGCAGCCGGTCGTTTACAGCCGCCTTAAAAAGCCCGCTGTTCTCCACGACAATTACGCGCCGCTCGGCGAAAAACGGCATTGTCCCCGCCATATCCATCATTTCATTCACATTAAAATCTTTTCCGGAATAAATACTGCAATTCATCGTATCATCCTCCGGCACAAGCGCCCTTTTCAGATTATCCCGGTACTGCCGCCGAAGATAGGCTTCCTCCCCGTAAAGCAGATAAATGTTTTTCAATTGTCCGCTTTTGATATCCTGCGCAATCCGTTTCATACAGTCTTCTCCTTTAATGCTTCATGCTGTCCTGATGCGTTTATTTTCCGAACCGATTCCAGTATACCGAATTTTTGCGGAATAATCAATCATCTTCCATATTCCACACTCCATTCCCCGCCCTGTATCCGCACAATAACGGCTCCTGTATCTTTTGTAACCGCGATTTTGCTGCCTGTACTTTCAAAGTTTTCAATTGCCTCCGCGTGCGGATGCCCGTACCGGTTCTGTTCCCCGCAGGAAATGACAGTAAAGGCCGGATTAACCATCTCCAAAAGCTCCCGTGTATTGGAATATTTTGAGCCGTGATGCGCCGCCTTATACAAATCAACATGCGCGTTATCCCCCTGCTCCTTTAAATATTCCACAACCTGTTTCTCCCCGTCCGCCTCAACATCCCCCGTAAATATGGCATGAAACTGCGTACCCTTATCGTTCAAGGTAAGCTTGAGCACCAGCGAATACGCATTACGCGATTCCGGGACATAATCCCTGTCAGGGTGCACAACTTCAAAAAAAAGCGTTTCATCCCCAATCATGTCGCCTGCCTTTGCATATAAAACCGGTATCTTATTTTTGTCACAAAGCGCTTTTAAGTATTCATATGCCTCATCCTTTATCACGGCATTTGCCACAATAATCCTGTCTATCTTAATACCCGATGCCCCTCCCGTTCTGTCGTATTCCTCCAAAAGCTCACGCACCCCGGAAATATGGTCTTCATCCAAATGGGTCAGAAATACCGCATCCAGTCTTGACGTTCCCATATATTTGAGAAACGGCAATAATGTGTACTGACCGACTTGTTTTTCCGAAGTGCTTCCTGCGTCAATGAGATAATGCTTTCCGCTGATACTCTCCACCCATATACCGTCCCCCTGTCCCACATCCAAAAAAGTGACACATGTGTCATAAATCTCATGATGTCCCAAAAAACTGACAGCCAAAAGGATACATGCCATTCTGTACCAGTATGGCAGACAAACCGGCATATTCAAAGCTGCCGCACGACGGGATTTTGACGCCTTTTTTGCGGAAGCATCTATCAGATAAAGCATCAGCACCGCTGTATAAAAGACAACAATTTTCCAGTTATCCGGTCTGCCCACAATCCACTGCGCAAACGGAAGCTTTAATGAAATCCGGCCTGCAGTCTCAAACCCATTCAAAAGCACGTGGCAAACCAGTCCTGCCAGCTTTGCCACACCCAAAAAGATGCCTCCAAGGCTGCCGCACGCAAGGCAGATTAACCCCATTACCAGCACCACGCTCATTGCAGGAATAATAATCAGGTTCAGCAAAAAGGAATACACCGGGAACTCATAATAAGAACACAGAAGAATCGGAAAATGCACAAGAAAAATACCAAGGCTTCCACTAACCGCCGCAGCCGTCTTGCGAAAAAGCTTCCCTTTAATGCGCTCCAAATCCGGACTTACCAGCCCCGAACAAAGGCTGATTCCAAGTACCGCCCCAAAGGACAGCAGAAATCCCGACTGCCTAAGATAAAGAGGCTGTTGTACCAAAAGCAGAACCGCTGCCAAAAAAAGTGCCGTCAGCATGTCATAGGTACGTCCCAGCATATCCGCCAAAAGCTTCATCCCAAACATAAAAACCGCCCGGTATGCAGAGCCTGACATACCAATCATATTGCCATATGCCGTCATCAGCGCAATGCAAAACAAAGCAGAAGGCACGCGTGGCATGTTGATTTTTTGGAATATACCATAAAACAACATGCCTATAAGCGATATATGCAGTCC
>DKYC01000161.1:4379-4628 GCA_002492295.1 Lachnospiraceae bacterium UBA7110 | reverse complement strand
ATCATTTCCCGGTGCATTCCCCGTAATCAGCGTCATTCGAAGCGCGTCTGCACCGTATTTCTCGATTACTTCCAACGGGTCAATCCCGTTTCCAAGCGATTTCGACATCTTTCTTCCCTGTGAGTCACGCACAAGCCCGTGGAACAGTACTGTCTTAAACGGCTTTTCGTGCATATGCTCATACCCTGAAAAAATCATGCGGATAACCCAAAAGAAAATAATGTCATACCCTGTCACAAGCACATCCGT
>DKYC01000161.1:0-4020 GCA_002492295.1 Lachnospiraceae bacterium UBA7110 | reverse complement strand
TCAAGCGTGTCCGGATCCTGCGTCAAATGGGTACAGCCGCACTTAGGGCAAGCCTTTGGCGTATTTGGGGCAACAACAATCTCACCGCAGTCGTCACAATAATAGGCCGGAATACGGTGTCCCCACCAAAGCTGTCTTGAAATACACCAATCCTTAATATTGTCCGTCCAGTTATAATAAACCTTGTCCATTCTTTCCGGAATTAACTGAATCTCTTTGTTTTTCACTGCCTCCACGGCAGGTTTAATCAGCTCGTCCATCCGGACAAACCACTGCTGCTTTACAAGCGGCTCAACCGTCGTCTTACAGCGGTCATGCGTGCCGACATTGTGGCTGTGCTCCTCAATCTTTACCAAAAGCCCCATTTTATCGAGCTCTTCCACAATCGCCGCTCTCGCCTCATAACGGTCCATTCCCGCAAACTTACCGCCGTTTTCATTAATCGTGGCGTCATCATTCATAATATTTATAATAGGAAGATTATGTCTCTTCCCTACCTCAAAGTCATTCGGATCATGCGCGGGCGTAATCTTAACGACACCCGTACCAAATTCCATATCGACATACGTGTCCTCGACAACCGGAATTTCACGGTTCATTAAGGGAAGCATCAGCTTTTTGCCCTTTAAATGCGCATAGCGCGTATCATCCGGATGGATTGCCACAGCCGTATCGCCAAGCATGGTCTCCGGTCTTGTCGTAGCAAATGTCAGATATTCTCCCGACGGTGTGCCGTCATCATTTAAAACAGGATATTTTATATGCCAAAAATGACCCGCCTGCTCCTCATACACTACCTCCGCATCCGAAATCGAAGTATTGCACACCGGGCACCAATTAATCATTCTTGCGCCCTTATAAATGTAACCTTTCTCGTACATTTTGCAAAACACCTGCGTGACAGCCTTATTACAGCCCTCATCCATTGTAAAACGTTCCCTGTCCCAGTCGCATGACGAACCAAGCTTTTTAAGCTGGCTTATAATTCTTCCGCCATACTCCTTTTTCCAGTCCCAGGCGCGCTCCAAAAACTTTTCCCTGCCAAGGTCGTGTTTATCAATACCCTCTTCCTTCAGCTTTTCGATAATCTTTACCTCGGTCGCTATGCTCGCATGGTCCGTGCCCGGCTGCCAAAGCGTATTATAGCCCTGCATTCTCTTAAACCGGATTAAAATGTCCTGCATTGTATTGTCAAGGGCATGCCCCATATGAAGCTGTCCTGTAATATTTGGGGGCGGAATCACAATTGTAAACGGTTTTTTGCTCCTGTCTACCTGTGCATGAAAATATTTCTTATCAAGCCACTTCTGGTAAATTCTGTCTTCAAGTCCGTGCGGATCATATGTCTTTGCCAATTCTTTACTCATATTTATAATAATACTCCTTTCAAAGCCAATGCATTCGGACGGTTCATCACGACCCTGCTTTTGACTGTTTCATAACGGTATCTTATTGAAAAACTTTCTCCCTAAATTATAATACTATATAATCTTGTTGCAAACGTCAAGTGTTACGGAGATGAAAAAATGCAAATATTGGGCAAATCTTTTGCAGACAAATATTTTGTATTGACATATAATACTATACGGCATATAATATTGTCAGCTCATATATTATACAACATATAGTATTATACCAAATATATTTATTTCAGAAAGGAGCATGCCACATGGTCTTTAACACAGGCTCCACTTTGCTTGATGCCATTGTGCTTGCTGTCGTTTCCAATGAAGCGGAAGGCACCTACGGCTATAAAATCACGCAGGACGTACGTGATGTCATAGACTTAAGTGAATCGACGCTCTATCCCGTATTGCGCCGTCTGCAAAAGGACGAGTGCCTTACCACCTATGACAGGGAGTGTTCCGGCAGAAACCGCAGATATTACCGCCTTACGGAAAAAGGACACGCACAGCTCCAGCTTTACCGCGCAGAGTGGGTTACTTATTCATCAAAAATAAGTAAAGTCTTACATTAACATTTCTATATTAACAGAGGGAGGAAAAAAGAAACATGAATAAAAACGAGTATTTAGACCGTCTCTCAAAATTACTCGCGGATATCTCCTACGAGGAGCATGAAGAGGCGCTCTCTTACTACCGCGAATACATTGAGGATGCCGGCATTGAAAATGAACAACGCGTCATTGAGGAGCTTGGCACACCGGAGCATCTTGCACAGGAAATACGCGAGGGACTGTTAAAAAAGGGAGAACCAAGCAGACGGCAGGGAGAGCCAATCAGTGCCCCCGAACTGCGGTCAGACGGCAATAACGGTACATACGGCGGCACCTGCAATGATAACCCCGCAAATGACAATTCCTACAGTCATTATAACAATTATCAGCAAAGCGGGAATGCCTATAGTCAGGATAACGATAACCGCACCTCCAAAAACAGGCAGGAAAAAAGCCGTTCAACCGTAATCCTGATAATCATTGCCCTGATTGCCACATCACCTATTTGGTTTTCGGTTGCATGTACCATTATCGGCGCTGTTTTTGCCTGTATTGTAAGTATCATCGCAATTGCACTTGGTATCGGCGCTGTCGGCATTGCCTGCATTGTCGCGGGAATCGCACTGGTTATTGCGGGGATTTCAGCATGTATGTCAATAACTGCTTTTTCCGTACCAGGTCCTCTTGCAGGCGCTGCACTGATTGGTGCCGGTCTTATCGTATCGGCAGCCGGTATCCTGTTTATGATCCTAACCATTTGGTTATTCGGTCAGGGTATTCCGGCACTCGTGCGGTTTATCCGGCAGACCATAAGCCGCGTATCACAAAGAAGAAAGGAGTCACATATATGAAAAAATTTGCACGTACCTCTTTGATTGTGTCAGGCATCCTGTTTGTCACGGGCGCAGTAATTCTTATCATATGCAGCCTTTGGGCAGGCAGTATGCGCAGTGCGCTATCAGATACGGTTTCCTCGCAGCTGCATAACACGCTGAGCTTTGGTCCCCTGTTTTTCTGGGGCAAAAGCTCCAATCATCATTGGAATCATCACTACCCCGTCCAAAGCGGAGAGTACACGGACGACACCGCTGCATTGGGCTCTGACATTACGGAGCTGGATATTGACCTCAACTATCTTGACTTCACGCTTACCGCTTCGCAGGATGAATACTTTCATATTTCCTCCCAGGGAGACGGAAAATATCAGTATTATACAGACGATTCCGTTTTTTATCTCAACGGCTGTTTAGACCGCAGGACAATCGGTAAAAATCAAATAACGCTCGCGGTTCCAGATATTAATTTTGCCTGTATCAGCATCGATTTCGGCGCAGGCTCCGCCAGGATTTCTTCCCTAAAGGGCGAATCCATTCTCCTGGATATCGGCGCGGGCGAACTGACGCTCGACGGGGTTGACTGTGATTACATCTCGGCAAATGTCGGCGCAGGCTCCGCATCCGTCAATAACGCCAATACCCAAAACGCGAATTTTGAGATTGGCATGGGCGAGCTTGTTTACGAAGGTTATATTAATGCCGAGCTTACGGCAGAGGTCGGCATGGGCAATATCACGCTCCAAATCGCCGATACACAGAATGCACACAACTACGATTTGGAATGCGCTATGGGTGCAATCACACTCGGTCAAAAGGAATACGGCGGAATGGCATTCGAAACAGAAATCGACAACGGTGCCGATTCCAACTATTCCCTGGAATGCGGAATGGGAAGCATCGACATTTCCTTTGAGGACACAAACCAAGACGAAAAATAAATGATTTAGAACGGGGGATTTTTTATGAATTATCAAGACGACGACAACAACTACAAAAGACTTCACAAATCGCAAACGGACAAATTCATCTGTGGTGTATGCGGCGGAATCGGAGAATATCTGAACATTGACCCGACGCTTGTGCGCCTTGCATGGGTATTCTTCTGCATATGCGGCGGTTCCGGAATACTCGCCTACATTATTGCGGCAATCATCATACCGTGATTGCTGCGCAATCACGGTATGTTCATGTCCATTTTGGCATATATAAGGTCTGTCGGCATTATAT
>DKYC01000114.1 GCA_002492295.1 Lachnospiraceae bacterium UBA7110 | reverse complement strand
ACTTTGCCTCCGAGGGGTGTACACACAATAGAAAGACAGAGAAAAGCCGTCCTTTTCCAGGACAGCTTTCCAGCAAACTTACACAATAAGGTTATGTACCGCTTCATAAATCTTTCCTGCGATATAAGGATTATTCATAGTATAAAGGTGGATTCCCGAAACACCCTGTGCAATCAAATCCACTATCTGGTCAACCGCATAGGCGATTCCGGCATCACGCATTGCCGCCGGATTGTTCTCATACCGTTCCATCATTGTTACAAATTTTTTCGGCACGGTCGCCCCACATAAGGTCGCCATCCGTTCAATCTGTTTTTTATTCACAACAGGCATGATCCCCGCCTCCACCGGAAGATGGATATCCGCTGACAGGCAGCGATCCATAAAGGAATAAAAATAATCGTTGTCAAAAAAGAGCTGCGTAATCAACTGATCCGCTCCGGCATCCACTTTGATCTTCAGATTACGAATGTCCTCTGCTATATCAGTGGCTTCGATATGACCTTCCGTATAACAGGCAGCAATAATATTGAAATCGCCGTTTTCTTTTATAAATGAAATCAAATCGGAAGCATGGCGGAAATCTCCGGCAGATGTGAAGCCCTCCGGAATATCCCCGCGCAGCGCAAGGATATTCTCGATTCCCACACTTTTCAGTTCCGAGAGCTTTTGCAGGACTTCCCCCTTTGTAAGCCCGATACAGGGGAGGTGAAAAACGCTCTCCAGACCGTAATCATTCTTTATGGCAGAAGCAATCCGTAAGGTTTCCACATTGTTTTTGCCACCGCCCGCACCATAGGTAACGCTGATAAAATCCGGCGACAATTTTTTGAGTGAATTCAGTGTTTCATAAATCAAGCCAACCGGCATCGTGGGCTTTGGGGGAAATAACCTTTCAGCTGCTCTCCAAAATATTCCACCATATCGTTTCTCTCAAATTCCCCGTGTACAAGCACATCCAGGCCAATTTCCTCCTGCTGCGCAACACATTTTGCAATTTTTCCACGATTGAATTCCACATATTGTTCTTTTGTGATTTCCCCTTTTCGGAAAGCAGTACGGTTCGCCTTTACATCTGTCGTCTGTGGGAAAGAGCCAATGGTCGTTGTAGGGAATTTCGGCAGACCAAATTCCTTTTTCTGAATGGCTTCTCTTTCCGCAAAGGCAGGAAGTCTTGTAAAATCGCTGTCTAAAGCCATGCGGATTTTCGGATCTCCTTTGCCACGTCCAGCAGTTCTTCAGCGGATATTTCTTTGCGGAAATATTTTTCCGTTGCGAATTTCAGTTCTCTCAGAGTGCCGACTCTTGGATAGCCAATAATTGAAGTAAACATATATTTCTCTCCTTACATTGTTTTTTTGCGTGTATTTTTATGATACAGTCACTCAATCAAGTTGTAAAATATATAAAAACGGCACTTTGATATAACTTTTAGCTATATCAAAGTGCCGTTTTTTCATTCTATTATCCATACTGCCTTGTATATTTACCCAAGGCATCCAGATAAATACTGCCCAGCCTGCTTGTATGGACACGGCTGTGCGTAACGGTACCTATCTGCATATCCCCCTGTGCCTCAAGCGGTACGGCAATGATATTTTTCCCATTCAGTTCCTCGTCAATTACACCGCTGCATATGGTATACCCGTTCAGTCCAATCAGAAGGTTAAACAGGGTAGCCCTGTCCCTCACCCGTATATTTTTCGGACGGTTTACCGTACTGAATATTTCTTCAGAAAAATAAAAAGAATTGTGTTCCCCCTGCTCAAAGGAAAGATACGGAAACGGCAGAAGCTCCTCCTTTGCAACAGACTTTTTCGCCGCAAGGGGCTTTGCCGTGCTGACAAAGATATGGGGTTTTGCGACAAAAAGTTCCGTAAACACAAGATCGTTTGCTTTCATCAGCTTGGTAAGCACCGTCCTGTTAAAATCATTCAAATACAAAATTCCAATCTCGCTTTTCATGTGGGATACATCGTCGATGATCTCATAGGTCTGTGTTTCCCGCAGGCTGAAATCATAATTTTCGCTCCCATATTCCCGAATCATATCCACAAAGGCGTTGACCGCAAAAGAATAATGCTGTGTAGATACGCAGAATTCCTGTTTTCCGCCGGACCGCGCCTTATATTTTTCCTCAAGCAGCGCCGCCTGTTCCAGAACCTGCCTTGCGTAGCTTAAAAATTCCACGCCTTCTTTGGAAACAGCAACTCCCTTATTAGTCCTTTCAAATATAGAGATGTCCATCTCTTTTTCAAGCTCTTTTATGGATTTTGTAAGACTCGGCTGCGATATAAAAAGCTCCTTTGCCGCTTCTGAAAGCGTCCCTGCTTCGGCGACGGTTACGATATATTTCAGTTGCTGTAATGTCATAAAATCCTCTCATTTCTGTTTTTATGCGTCAGTTTGGAATATTTCCATATAGATGCATACGCTTTTTCATTTTAACATATTTCTGCACGCTGTTTCAACCGCAGGAAAATGAAAAATAAACGAATATCCTATGAAAAGTCATATCAAACAAAAAAGTATAACTTCCCCACAGCCCACTAAAACCGACTGTGGGGAAGCAAATCTATATGATTACTATTCCATCGCCCAATTCTGGCTCTGCGTTTGGAGCTTCACCATGCGGGCATAGATACCGTTCTTTTTCAAGAGTGTATCGGAACTGCCCTGCTCCGCC
>DKYC01000115.1:5157-20888 GCA_002492295.1 Lachnospiraceae bacterium UBA7110 | reverse complement strand
AGTAAGAAAAAAGCAGTTGTCGCGCTTGGTCATGACGCACTTGGCTCAACCATCGTGGAACAGCAGGGCGCGGTTAAAAAAACGGCGAAGGCACTGGCGGACCTGATAGAGGCGGGCTACCAGCTCACGATTACCCACAGCAACGGTCCGCAGGTCAGCATGATACACAAGGCAATGACAGAGCTGCGCCGTATCTACATTGATTATACGCCCGCCCCCATGTGTGTGTGCTCAGCCATGAGTCAGGGATATGTGGGCTACGATATACAGAACTCGCTGAAATCAGAGCTTTTAAAGCGCGGCATTTCAACGCCTGTCAGCACGATTTTGACGCAGGTGACGGTGGATCCCTACGATGAGGGATTTTACGAGCCGAAAAAGGCAATCGGCAGATATATGTCAAAAGACGACGCAGATATTGAAATTAACAAGGGAAATTATGTCATTAAGGAAAAAGATGGATACCGCAGAATTGTCGCGGCGCCAAAACCGATTGATATTGTGGAAATCGCGGCAATCAAGACGCTCTCGGACGCAGACCAGGTGGTCATCGCCTGCGGCGGCGGCGGAATTCCGGTGATTGAGCAGCAGCATATTTTAAAGGGTGCATCCGCTGTTATTGAGAAGGACAGCATTGCCGGAAAGCTTGCGGCAGATCTGAAGGCGGACGAGCTTTTAATTCTTACAAGCGTGGATTATGTATATCTGAATTTTGGCAGGGAACAGCAAACGCCCATAAAAAACATGAATGTTGAGGAGGCAAGACATTTCATTGAAGACGGTCAGTTTGGTGAAACCAATATGCTGCCAAAGATTATTGCCGCCATTGAATACCTGGAACAGGTGCCGGAAGGTAAGGTCATTATCACTTCTCTTGATAAAACTGCTGATGTGATTAACAAGAAATCAGGTACCGTGATTACGGGATAAGCCTGCGGTCTTTCATTGGTTTCACAGAAAAAAGCGCCATGCAGCATTGTCATGACGCTTTTTCTTCTTTATGGAATAACTCGCTTACCACAATAAGCAGCGCCCCGAAAATAATTCCAAAATCCGCAATATTAAAAACGATGGATTCCAAAGCATTCTTCAGCGTTCCAAGCACTTTATTTTTTGCAGGCGGAAGTACAAAGGAAACATAATCCACGACATACTTGCGTTTCATACGGTCATACGTGTTGCTGTACGCCCCGCCAAGCAGAAGCGCCAACCCGCTTTTTCGCAATACAGTTCCCTTTACAGTAAGCGCCGCAGCAAAAATCCCACTCATAAACGCACTGAACACAAGGGAAACCAATGCAACTATGCCCCCGTTCTTTGCACCAAGATGAAGCATCGCCCCTGTATTATGATGGTTCTTAATACAGAGCCTTCCACCCAGCACCGGTTTTTGCATGTCCGGCGTAACATGTGTTTCTATATATTGTTTCAGAATACCGTCCGTGGCAAAAAGTGACACCAGTGTCATAATATATTTCATAAACGCACCTCTTTTCTGCTGTTCCAATATCTTTACGCTATCACAAAAGAGGTACCAATGTCAATCGGTATTCCTTTTTAACTGTTACTTTCTGACAGTTCCTTCGATAACAGTATCCGCCGCATCCGCCGTCGCATTGCCTGCCGTGCCCGAATCAGAACCATTTGTGCCGCTCTCATTTGTCTCTGACTGCGACTCACTTCCGGTTCCCGTGCCGTTTTGGTTTCTCATATTCAGCTTTCCGTGCAGTCCCATGTAAAAGTCTTCCATTGCCCCGTTAATCTGAAACTGGTTTGACTCCAGAACGGTGATATATTCTTTAACGATTTTTCCCAAATTGCTGTCAGGGTTTGCGTCCGCAAACTTTTGGTAATACTGGAGCGACTCCTTGTCCACTACGTCATCCGTATCGCCTTTATAAAAATGCTTAATCCCCTCCGCGCTGTTATATCCGCCGGAAATCGCGTTTGTGGCAATTTCCTCATACAGTTTAGACGCTGCATCCGTTGTCACATGATTAGGGTATTTCTCAAGATGTTTTTCAAATAAAAGCGCACGCTCAAGCATTTCCGAGAGCGTCATATTGATGACCTTCCTGTTCTCCTCATCTGACATTGCCATGGACGGCGTCTCATTCTCAAGCTTCATCAAGTCCATAAATGCCACCATGTCCTCCGGCATATACTGTCTGCTCTCATTTAAACCTGTAAAGTCAATATTTCTGATGTCATTCCCAAAGCTCAAAATTCCTGAAAAAAAACGCTCTACGTCTGCTGCTCCCGCGCTGACAATATTTGTGTTAATATAATCCATGATATGATTGGGGTCTGTGCCCTCATCCCCAATCATGGCGTCAAATTCACTATAGTCCCCACTGCCGTCGCCAACGGCACCGTCTCCGTTTTCTCCGCTATTGCCGTCATTGCTGCCTTCCTGTGTAGACTCCGGACTCTGGGATGTCTGTCCCGTGAGCGGATCCTGATTGTCATTTACCTTATCTTTCCTGCCACATGCAGAAATGGAAAGCGCCACCGCACAGGTTACTGCTGTTGTCACTGCAATCTTTTTTAGTACACTTTTCTTTTTTATAACTTTCATAACGATTTTCCTCCATTTTCGTTCTGATATTTTTTGTCACTATCAGCATTTCTCTTTTTTGCCGAAAATATGCATGATAAATTTGAAAATGATTGAAATACTTTCAGAATTAGACTAAAATAGGAATATAAAATCAAAAAATTTTCACGTACCACAAAAGGAGGTATTTCATGGAACATAGCAATCCCTTGCTTCACGGCAATGACGACACAAACAAATTCATCACCATCGGCGAAATCATGCTTCGCCTGACACCGCCAAACTACGAAAAAATCCGTATGACTTCCAATTTTGAGGCAAGCTACGGCGGCAGTGAGGCAAACATTGCGCTTGCGCTTGCCAACTTGGGCATAGACAGTACCTTTTTCAGTGTTGTTCCAAACAATAGTTTGGGTAAAAGCGCGGTTCGTATGCTGCGCAGCAACGATGTGCATTGCACGCCTGTTATTTTGAGCACGCCGGAGGAAACGCCCACGCACCGTCTTGGCAGCTATTATCTTGAGACCGGCTATGGAATTCGTCCAAGTAAAGTTATTTACGATAGGAAAAACAGTGCGATTACGGAATATGATTTTAGCAAGGTTGATTTGCACGCCTTGTTTGAAGGCTTTACGTGGCTGCATTTAAGCGGAATTACACCCGCGCTTGCGCCAAACTGTGCTGAATTGATTATGAACAGTCTAAAGGTAGCAAAAGAAATGGGGCTGACCATCAGCTTTGACGGAAATTTCCGCAGCAAACTGTGGACATGGGATGAGGCAAGAGATTTCTGTACGCAGTGTCTGCCTTATGTGGATGTGCTGTTTGGAATTGAGCCTTACCATTTATGGAAAGATGAGGAAAACCATGCCAAGGGCGATGTCAAGGACGGCGTGCCTTTGCAGTTAAGCTACGAGCAGCAGGATGAAATCTTCCACGCCTTTGTGGAACGCTATCCGAATATCAAGTGTATCGCGCGTCATGTGCGTTATGCGCACAGCGGCTCGGAAAACAGCCTAAAGGCATTCCTGTGGTATGAAGACCATACATTTGAAAGCAAGCTCTTTACATTCAATATTCTTGACCGTGTCGGCGGCGGCGACGCATTTGCAAGCGGACTGATTTATGCAATGATGCATAACTACAGACCGATGGATATGGTTAACTTCGCGGTGGCAAGCAGCGTGATTAAGCACACCATCCGCGGCGATGCAAATATCACGGATGATGTGGCAAGTATCCGCAATCTGATGAATATGAATTATGATATCAAGCGCTAAAATTTGATTTTAAAAATGTAAAAATATACATAAGGAAATAATTTTAGGGAGAAGGCACTGTGTGTTTCACAGTTGCTTCTCCCTAATTTCTGTTTTACGGCAATGATTTTGTTTTATCCCAGCTCCGCAAGGAACTCAAAAACACCTGCGATATTAAGGCTTCCATAACCCCACTCGCGGTTCGGATACTCTAAGTAATCCTCGCGGTCCGCCCCGCGGATTAGATAATTTTTAATGGCAGTGGAGTTTACAAAGAGGTCGTTTTGGTTCACTACCGCCCATTCCAAAAGCTGTGCACAGCCGCCTGCCGTGATTGCAGCCGATATGCTTGTGCCGTTTCCCGGACCAAACGGGGTGGAAACATTGACGCCCGGCGCCGCGATGTCCGGTACGACTGCCCCGTTTTTTCCAAATCCGCGCCCTGACGAGGGAGCAATGCTGACATTTGAGGACTGGTAATTTGACACTGTAATGGTGCCTTCTGCGTAGGCAGGCTCCGTGATAGTCGTCTGCGGACTCGACTCAAGAAAGTAGGTCTCAGACGAGAGAAACTGCGAAATCGGCAGCCAAATGCCAAAGCAGCCGCCCGACACGTTTCCCGCCGAATTGACACGGATATTCCAAACACCCGCTGTCGGCTCAATAAACCGAAAACGAATCAATTCCGCCCCCGAGGACTGCTCCACCCAGAAAGATTCAATGATAATCCGCGTCCTCTCAAACACAAAGGTAAACTCCTGCGGCTCGGGACTGCGCGGATTAATCCAGCGGATTCCCTCTCCGCCGGGTGTGCGCACCGTTACATTATAATAATACGGCGCTTCTCCCCACAAATCCATAACAAATCCCCGCTCGTTCTCGCCGACGCGAAGCTGCACATCCTTATATGCCTCACGCATACTCATTTCACCGTGAAAATGATGTGACGCGTTGCCCTCATTCCCCGCAGGCGTCACAATCACCTGACTTCTCTTGTAACTCAATGTATTGAGATACGTCGCAAGCGTGCCGGAGCCTGCATGGTCGCCTAAGCTTGTGCCTAACCCAAAACAGATAACAAGCGGCATATACAATACCTGTACAAACTTTTGAAGGTATTGCAGCGCCTGTAAAATATCCGTCTCGGAATAACAGGGAACGCCCTCCGGGATTTTGTAATATTCCCTAAGATATGGTTTGATTTCCTTAAGCTTTACCATGACAATCCGTGCGTCGGACGCCGCTCCGGTAAAGCTTCCGTTTGCAATCGGGCTTCCTGCTGCTACTGCTGCCAGCTCGCTACCGTGTCCGTTTGCGTCCGTACTTGGCACAATCGAAAACGGGTCGTCGCTTTGCAGCGCGGCGTTAATGTCCTCCTGCGTATATTCGGAACCGTATTCAAATCCTTCGGGGAGCTTTCCCGTCTGAATGGTCTGGTCCCAAATGGCAAGAATGCGGCTGTTTCCCGCCGCATCGCGAAAAACCTCGTCCTGATAGCGGATGCCCGTATCAATAAAACCGATTGTGACATTTTTCCCTGTCAGATTAAGAGGCGGTCTTTGCACGGCTAAAATGCCAACATCCGCAAGGCTCAGCGTATTGAGTCCTACGCTGCGGTTTTCCTGTTCCAATTGGACTAATCCGTAGCACTTGGGAATAAACGAGTATGACGCCTTTGAAAAGCGCAAATCCGGCAAATCACTCCGCCGAATGTAATAAATCTGTAAATCCTCATTCATTCTATGTTTACAGTAATCAGCCGGCCTCTCATACTCATATTCATCCGGCAGCACAAAATTTACAATCAAATCGGCATATTCGTTCGATAAAATACGTTCTCTGCAAGTCACTGTTTTGCCCCTTTTTTCAGGTAATTATTATAGTTTATGCCGCGCTCCGCCAAAACGTGTTTTCCTTACCGTTTCTTTTCCTCGATTGCTTTCTTTAATGCATTAAGCACCCGTTTTTTGTCCGCGCTCCAGCCTGGCGCAATCAGTTTTGCCTTCGCGCCGTCCCCTGTCATGCGGTGTATCACCATACCCGGAGGGAGTATCGCAATGCAGTCCGCCACCAGGCTGACATACTCTTCCAGCTCCAGCGTCCGAAACTTGCCCTGTAAATATTCCTGCTCTAAATCCGTTCCCTTTAAGACGTGCAAAAGCTGCAGCTTAATCCCGTCCGCGCCGCTTTTTCCTACATAAGAAACAGTTTCCTTCATTTCGTCCTTTGTTTCATACGGGAGACCGAGGATTACGTGGACAATGACCTGCACGCCTGCTTTTTTGAGTTTTTCTACTGCATCGTCATAGGCAGAAAGCGCGTATCCCCGTCGGATATATCGGGCTGTTTTTTCATGAATGGTCTGCAGTCCAAGCTCTACCCATACAGGCTTTCTTTGATTCAGTTCCTCTAACAGTGCAGCCACTTCGTCGGGCAGACAGTCAGGTCTTGTCGCAACGGAAACAGCTACCACCTCCGGGTCTGACATCGCTTCCTCATAGAGTGTGCGCAGCCGCTCCACCGGAGCATATGTGTTGGTGAATGCCTGAAAATATGCAATATATTTCGCGCCGTGATATTTCTGCGCAATCCGCTCCTTTCCGCGTGCAAGCTGCTGCGTAATCGTAAGCAAGCGATTCTGCGCAAAGTCGCCGGAGCCTTGCCCCGAACAGAAAATGCAGCCTTTTGTCCCCAACGTCCCGTCCCTGTTCGGACAGGTAAAGCCGCCGTCTAATGCGATTTTATAGACCTTTTCCCCAAAAGTATCCTTTAGATACTGGTTGAGTGCGTAATATTCCATGCATTTAGACCTCAAACACAGTCTTTCTTCCTACGTAACTATTCAGTGCCTTCATAGTTACGTATAAAAATCCATGCAAAATCACCTTCGGTGATGGATTTTATCGGTTAAATCTACGTTTTCTCACGACACCAAATGAACATCGCAGATGTTCATTGTAAATGCGTATGCCTGTTGAACAGTTACTTTCCTTTAATAAAAAATTCCTTCGCGCACAGCAGCGAATTTTCTACCATGTTTGCTACCGCCTCATCCGTATAAAATGCTGTGTGGGGCGTCACAAGAACATTGGAGTATGATTTCAGGATGGCAAGCTGCGGATTATTTAACGGCTCGCCTACACGGTTAAAATAGTAAAGACCGCTCTCCTGCTCAATCACATCAAGTCCCGCAAAGCCGACTTTTCCGCTCTCAATCCCTTCAATCAGCGCCTGCGTGTCAATCAATGCGCCTCTTGCGCAGTTTATCAAAATCACGCCCTGCTTCATTTTGTCTATTGCCGCCTTGTCAATCATATGGTAATTATCGTTTGTGGCGGGCGCATGAAGCGAGATAATGTCACAGTCTGTGAAAATTTTATCAAGCGGTACGTACTTGGCATTTTCCCGCACTTCATCGCTCTCGTATATGTCATACGCGAGGATTTTACAGCCAAAGCCTTTCAAATGTGCTATCACGGTCTTTCCGATTTTTCCTGTTCCGATAATACCGACGGTACAATTGGGCAGCTCCTTCCCGATTTTTCCCTTTAAGGTAAAATCCTGCACTGCCGCGGTCTGCATGATGTGCTTGATTTTGCGGCATCCCATCAGCATCAGCATGATTGTGTAATCTGCCACGCTTGACGGGGAATACGTAATATGGATAACGCCCATGCCGACGCTTTTGGCATATGCATAGTCAATGTGGTCATAGCCGATTGTGCGCGTGGCAATGCACTTTACGCCAAGCGCCTTCCAGCGGTCAATCATTTCTTTATCAATAACCGTCGTGATAATATTAACCACGTCAAAGCCTTTTGCATATTCAAGATTTTCCATACAGGGCGTCTCGTTTGTGTACGCCCATTCCACCTCATATTTTTTACAGAACCGCTTAAAATCCGGCAGTTCGTCAAAATCGCGCATACTGTATACATATACTTTCATTTGCTATTTATCCTCCGTTTCTCTTTCCCTTGTTTATATAACATGAGTATAGCATATTTTTATTTTTTTTCCAGCTAAAAACCGTTTCCGTGACACACTGCTTTTATATTAGAATAACCGGACATCTACCTCGATGATAAGATGCCCGGCTATATGGAATCATTATTTATTCTTTTTTCTCCTGCCATTTAGCAGCAGCAACACCCCTACCGACGCAAGCATTCCGCCCGCCGCATAAAATCCGGTTCTTTCTTCTCTTCCGGTCTGCGGCAGTGCAGCAGTCCTTAATGCACCATCTCCAATCGTATCCACAGAATCAGCAATTTCCACATCATTGTGTTTATCATCAGCCGATACGTTTTCCTGCCTTATTTCCGGCTTTTTTACTGTTCCCGTTCCTGTTTCCGGCTCTTTATTGGTTCCTGCTCCCGGCTTTTTCCCCGGTTTTTTTCCCGGCTCTTTTTCTGATTCTGACTCTTTTTCTGATTCCGGCTCCCTTGCTGTTTCCGACTCTTTTTCTGATTCCGGCTCCTTTGCTGTTTCCGACTCTTTCTCCGATTCCGGTTCCTTTGCCGATTCCGGCTCTTTTTCTGTTCCCGTTTCTGTTTCCGTCGCCGGCTCTGTCGGTTTCTCCTGCCTGCGTTTATCAATCATCGTATATTCCTGCCACATTGTACTATCCGCAACGGTAAATGCCACATTCTCCGCAAGCTCATACCCTTCCGGCGCACTCTTTTCCGTCAAAATGCAAGACGCTCCGGTTTCAAGTAGATTGTACTTATCTCCTGTAAGCTCCCACGCGCCTGTGCCCGTAATCGTCTCCGCCACCAATGTCCTTGCGCCCGTCCTATCCTGTACATACAGGCCTAAAGCGGCTCCGGCAAGAAGGTTCCCGTCTTCATCCGTCTTGCGGATTCTGACCTTAAGCGGCTCTACTGTCCGCACCAGCTTCACCGTGCCGTCCGCTTCCACGATGATATCCACCGCACCGTCACCGGAAATCACTTCAATCTGACCGTACCCATTAAATCGAAACTGAAACTGTACACCGCAGCTATACCCGGGCAAAGCTGTCACTTCCTCCATTGTATAAACCTCTCCCGGAATCAGCATTCCGGATATGATATAAGGCTGGTCCGTCTCTTCCCATTCTATATAGGGAACGTCCGTATTTTGGAAGCTGCCGCTGATGCGCATTCTATGGCCTGTCACATCCGCCTTGTCCGTGTCTGCATTGGTCGGCGGCAGAATGAGCTGGATTTTTGCATTGATAAGCGTCCCCGGCTTCCATTCCAGTACCTGCGTAAACTGGTTTTTTCCGATTTCAAAATCATATTTTGTCTTATCGATGGCATAGCCCTCCAAGGGCTTTGTCTCGACAATATAATATTTTCCCCACTCTAATCCGGTGATTTTCAGGCTGCCTGCGTCCGTTTCCAATTCCGTCCACTCTTTCTTAGCAACTGCATACGCCTTTCCGGTCACAAGATTCTTCAACAGTTCAAAAATGTTGTCTGCTTCCTTATAACGGTAGATTTCAAAACCCACACCATTTAACGGCGTGCCGTCGTCATAATCCTGCTTTTTAATCACTACAGTACCGTCAATCCGTTTATTGCAAATTCCCTTGCTGACTACCTTTGGGTCAAAATCTGTTGCCGTAAGGCCATATGCTCCGTTCTTTACGTTTGTCTCATTGATTACAATCGTCTCGTTCCTTGCGTTGTCATCCACTTGAAATGTGATGGTAATGCTTTTTTCACTCAGACTATAGCCATAAGGCGCTTTTGTCTGTACAAGCGTATAATCGCCCGGCTGCAAATCGGATACAAAGGCCTCACCCACAGCAGTCACCTTTTGACAAGACTTACCTGCTGTCATATAAGAATACACCTCTCCCGCCTCATTTGTCACAAGGGCTGTTTCCGTAACGGCGCTGCCGTCTGAAGGCGTGCATGTCAGCCGAAACTCTGCTCCGGAAAGTCCTGCCCCATCCGTACAGTCGTATACTAAAAACTGCAGTGACGTATTCTGCGCCGTCTCATTAATAATCTTAACTGACGGTATTCCATCCTGCATATCTGCTATAGCATTTGCAGGCGCATCCACGCCCAGTGTGATTCCCGTCTTTGCCTGATACGTAAAGGACACCGCATCTGTTTCTTTGTAACCGGTAGGGGGCGTTTCTGTCAGCGTATAGGTTTCGCCATCTACAAGGTCGCCCGCAAACACAATTTTTCCTTCCGTGTCTGTGACATATTCCGCACTTGTCCGTTCCCCTGAAAGCTTTCCCGTCAATGTGAATGTAACACCGGAAAGCGTCTGATACGCCGCCTCGTCTGTCTCCTCTTTTTTCTCCGCGCTGTTCCATGAGGTATACTTAATCAACTGGGCTTTCGTCTTTCCGTGATAAATCTTTACAAGACCGTTATAGCCGTTCGCGACGCCGTCCATAAGACTGTCCGGATTTTCCGTTGTTGCATAAGAACCGCTCTCTCCTGCGCCGCTGCCGTCCGCACTGCAAAGAACTGCCTTTCCATATTTGTCAATCTTCACATAAACAGATTCCGGTGCAAGAAAACCCTCTGGCGCTGTTATTTCTGTAACGGTATATACCTCCCCCGGAATCAGCCTTCCTTTGAGTACGTTTGCCTGATGAAAAGCGCCATCCTCTGTGCCTGCAAGTGTAATTTCGTCCGCCGTCGGGATTCCATCATCCCCAATAAAATTGCCTGACACTTTGTACACAGCTCCCGTGTCATTCAAATCCTTATCTCCTAAGCCTTCGTCATACCCGTTGTCAAATGCTAACGGCTGAATACGAAGTGTCAGCGGCAGATTGGAGATGGTAAAGGTTGTGCCGGAAAACGTGATGTATTTTGCATCTTCCGCCAATTGAATGATACCCTCGGCGGTAATTTCAAACTGCATCTGCATGCCTGTTGGCAATGCCTTGTATCCTGTTGGCGCTTTTGTCTCTTCTATATAATATCTGCCCGGCTTGAGCCCGATGGAGAGTTTTTTCGTAGTATCAAAAGGATTTTTGACACTGTCTTCCAGTCCGGACATCTCCCAGCTTCCATTTGCATCTGTCTTTATCTCGCAAAATTCCAGCCACGTGCTGTCCGCCGATTCAAATTTTTGTCCATACAGCTTAAATTCTGCATCCGCCAAAAGCGTTCCCGTATCCAAAGCGTCCGCTTTTTGAATCGTAATCGGGACAAAGAGCTTTGTGTCAACCAAATGCAAGATACCGTCTGCATCCGGTGCCAGCGTTGTCTGTACCCCATCCGTGTCTGTCTGCGTAAACTGAAAGGAATTGCCGTCCGCCGATACTTTTACCGTAACCGGAGCAATTGTAAGATGCTCTGCATCCGGCGGTGCGGCTTCTGTCAGCATATATTCCCCGCCCCTCACCAAGCCGTCAAAAGTAAGGATATTGCCGCCCTCTGATGCCGTTGTCTTTTTACTTTTGTTATAGCTGCATCCCGCTATGCCTTCCATCTTGATTTGGGCGCCTGCAACCGGAGCGTCAAACTGGTCAACCTTTGCTACGCTTAATGTGATTGGCTTATTATATATCTTTACGATATTATCCGATGTTCCCTTTATCGTTCCGTCCGGCAAAACAGTAAACTCTGTATCCGCTTTTGCCGCGGCATAGTTTTGGTTTGTACTATTTTGGGCATCTTCATGAAGAAAATAAGTTCCTGCGGGAAGATTATAAATCGTTTTAAGCGCACTTTCCGTATCCCACCCATAAGGGATATTATGATTCAGGACATCCGTCACAACACTGCCCCTGGTGCCGTCCGCTTTCTTCTCACAAATCTGCAAATGAATGCCGGAAATCAGATTTGTTGTGCCTTCTTCGTACTTTGCCGCCTGAAACTGTGTCGCAGCATTCGTTAAAACAGCATCATTCTTATCTGCATTGCTCCCAAACTGATAGAGGACATCCATATTTTCATTATGTTGAATCACAAAGTAATGTTCTTCTGTGTCCAATCCGAAACCGGATGCTGTCTTTTTCTCCCTGATTCCATAATGTCCCCATGGCAGTCCATCAATCACAATCGCACCTGTATCGGCATCATTCTTTATTTCTGTCACTGCAGCGCCGCCCGGTGCAGAAGCAGCGTAGGCATAACTACCGTCCGTCCCTGTCAGGGAAACTGTCTTTGCTCCTTTAGGATTGCCTTCTCCGTAGGGATAAAATTTCAACTCAAATGTCGCCTGCAGTCCGTCCGCCTTTTGTTTTGCGCCTGCTGCATCCGTATAAATGAATTGCTTCGTGAGCGTTACTTTCGAGCTTTGACCAGTCTCTGTCTTTCGGATATTCCCCACTGTATAGGTTTTCTGCATACTTTTTTCTACAACTACTTCATGAATCTGTGTATCCTCCTGATATCCATCCGGTGTCTTTGTTTCCTTATAATAATAAGTCTGTGTCAGGCTTCCTCCCGAAACATCCAGTCCATAAAACGTCACTGTTCCGTCTTCCCCCGTCTCACCGATGTCTACCGGATTTTTTCCTTCTTTATCTGCATAAATGGTAAATTCCGCCCCCTTCAGCGGCATATCCGACCCGATACTGGCATCCTGCTTTTGCAGAATTAACGTTCCCGCAGAGGTAAGGCTTCCCCAGTTTCCGCCGGAAAGGTCTCTTTCTCCCACGCCTATTCCATAGTCTGTTCCATCCTCTGATACCAAAATCTCATTTGTCACCTTTTTCGTGCCGCTGTCTACCAAAACGGTCTGATAGACTAATATTCTCGTCTTATCACCGGCGTCGAACTTCAGTTCCATTGTGCGTTCCGTCTTACTCACATCAAATTTCAGCGTTGACGGCGTCGTGCCGGGTGCCTTTTGCTGTAATGTTCCACCCGTATAATCTGCCTCGTAAAGCTTTACGGAATCTTCTACATACTTCTGTGTCTTCGGTATCGTATCTTTTATGGCAATTGTGCCCATTTTACCACCGTTTGGATTGATGATGACCTGCCATGTAAGTTTCGTTCCGCCGCTGTTTGCAGCTTCAATACACTTCTTCTGTACAAGCGTATTGTCCATTTTGTTATTCTTCTCATCACTGCCTATCGAAATCGCTATTCCGCCTGCGGCTGCCACCTCATTGGATTTGACCTCTGCAGTATTGCTGGACCGGACTTCCTGATTCGCATAAACTCCTGTCGTCAGCTTGCTGATATCTCCTACATATTTGGCATAAAGCTCCACGACTGCTGCTGACGAAAGACTGGGAATTGTAACCTCCACCACTCTGTCGCTGTCAGTATAGGACGGCACGATTGCTGATGCCGCACCTCCCACCAAAACCTTTGTCTTTGCAGTATCAAACGCCCAGTCCCCACTGATATCCGCACTGCTGTCCTTGATGGTAATTGCGTTCTTAATACTGTCATAAACGGTAACATTCTTAAGATTCTGAATGCCCTTGTTATTTACGGTAATCGTATAGTGGAAACAGGGCGTCCCGTCATCCATATACTCAAATTTTGTGGTCTTCTTCGCCCAGTCATTCTGCAGCTTTGCAGACGCTGTCGCCTGACTGGTATATGTGCTGCCGTTGTCTGTCACTTTCAGGATTGCGGTATTTGTATATGTATCAAGTCTGTTGTTTTCCTGTAAATAGGTCAGCGCATCCGTCTCATACACAATTTTATAGTCGCTCAGCTTCTCACTGTGGCCGCCGGACGCTGCATTCGCCTTTGTATATACCAGTGTTAAAGTCTTGTTAACATAATTCACAGTAAAGACAGCTGCCGCCTTTAGACTATCCGTGCTTTCCGCCCAGCCTGTGCCTGTTTTTTCATAAATTTTGAGCGTATCCGCAAGATATCTCTGGTTATCATTGATTTTATCCGTAATTTCTGCTTTGGTATACGATGATGTCCTCACAGAAGGATAAATGCTCCATGTAAGCTGGCCTGTGGCTTTTGTCCCATCCGCCGATACTTCTTTATTGATTTTGGCAGTTTGAAAAACCGTATCAATGCCGGGAATCCCATACTCCACCGGAACCGTTCCATTATTTCCTGTCGGAAATTGTGCATAAACGGCTGCTTCATTATGGACTTTTGGTTCTTCTGTGCCCGTGCTTTCCGTCGTAAAATCGTCCGATACAATGGTGTCAAAGGTTATCGTATAGGCATCCTGCGTATCTTCCTTCATATAAAAATATAAGGTCTGGTTATCTGCGGCTTCCTTCACCCATAAATTGTGCGACGACCAACTGCTGTTGCTGTCTGTCGCCGGCTGTGCATCCACTTCTGTTACAGCTCCCGCACTGCATGTGATTGAGCCTTTCTTATATTCCAGTCCTGCGGCAAGCGCATCCACTACATAGCCGCGGTAGATTCTTACCGTTTTTTCACTGTTTACCTGAATGGTCCAGCGAATAGTATTGCTGTCAATCTGTACGCCTTGCTTTGCTACCTTTGGGGACAATTTTACGGACACGCTGCTCTCCGCACTCGTATGTGTGCCAAATTGCTGCGAATCGTCAGAAGAACCCATAGACACCTTGTTGGTAAGCTTCAATACTTCTTTTTTGTCATTGATTGCGTTTGTCAGCGCATCCGATTTTATATTGGTTGTTACCGTAACGGTGACAGGTGCGGAGGCTTTCTCCCCGGACAGTGTCAGCGTCCCGTTATCGGCATCATCTGTTACCGTAACGGCTTCATTCTTCGCATTCTTTGCCGTAACTGCCGTCAGCTCCAATTCTTCCGGCAGTTCTTCTGTCAGCATAACGCCGTCAAGCGAAATTCCTTTTGACAAGGCGTCCGTTCCCACTTTGATTTCCCATGTAATCTCATTTGTTGTTACATTCAGCTTTCCTGTTTTTGAAATGCCGTCAATCGTGTCCGGTTCATCGGGCAGTTTTAATACAATCTGCAAGGCTTTCCCCCGGGCGGGCACAAGCGGCGCTGTCTTATCCTTTCCCTTTAGCGCATCTGCGTCAAAGGACAGCTCTACATACATTCCACCCTTAATATTATCATTCCGGTTCGCTGCGTTCACGGCGTCTGCAAATGTAATTTTTAATTTGCCGTCAGCAATTCCATAGGACGCTATCAGCGTGCCCGAGCTGTCTTTCATCTCTCCGCTGCTTGTGCTGGAAAATCCCTCCGGAATGCCAAGCGCCAGATAATCTCCGCCTCTTAGCTCTCTACCGCCGTTCCATGCCTTTTCCACGCTGATGTCCATCTTAAATCTCACTTTTGCGACATCATAATAGGCATTTTTTGAAGCGTCATATTGGCTTACTCCATTTACTGTGACAGGGTCGGTACAGACTAACTGCTTTCCTGACGCATTCAGCACCGCAAACTCTGTGATGGCAATGCCAACCTCATCTGCATCATTCGTCCAATCCTTCGGTTCGTCTGCAGCATTCAGAACCGCTTCCTGTACCTGCATCTCCTCAACCGCTGTATCAGTCTCCTCAGCCGCCGTGTCAGTTTCCTCAGCCGTTGTTGTTTCCGCCTCTGACTCTGTCACTGTCTCCGTTTTTTCAATTACTGCGGTCTCCGCTGTGCTTTCTGCCTCTTCTGTCAACTCTGACTTTGGCTCTATTGTTATTGTACTTTCCGACTCTTCTATCGTCTCCGGCTCTGGCACTGCCATGTTCTCTTCCCTGTACGTCCCCGACTCTGTCGTATCTTCTTCCTTATGCATTCCCGGCTCTGGCACTGCCATGCTTTCTTCCCTTTGTGGCTCCGATACTGACAATGCTGTGCTTTCCGACTCCTGCGCCACCTCCGACTCCGGAACCGCTTCCTGCCTTGCCGCAGACAAGTCCAGCATCGGCAGTCCTGCAATCTCGCCGAGTATAATGCAGCATGCCATTACAAACGCCGCTTTTCTTTTCCATTTGCTCCACAATTTTTTCATAAACGTCTCCTCATTTTTTACCGTAATATTCCTTTGACAATCAGTCTCTG
>DKYC01000115.1:0-4780 GCA_002492295.1 Lachnospiraceae bacterium UBA7110 | reverse complement strand
TCTATGGTATCGCCGAGCACCCACACATCTTCCGCCTCCACCACATAGATATCTGTGACCGTGTAAGCATAATTTCCTGCCCTCGTATCCACAAACAGCTCATCGCCGTTCTTTAATTCCGCCAAACGGTTAAAATGTCTGCCATACGTCCGGCTGTTATGTCCGGCTATCGAAAAGTTGCCGTCTGCCCCCGGTGTTCCGGTAGGTTCTACCGTCGCTACAGACAGATTCAGGTTCTGTTTGGTTGCTCCCTTTAAAACAGGATACTCTAATTCAATAGCGGGAATCCTTAATATCCCCGCCACCTCCTCCATGTTTTCTTTGGTGTCTGTCCCCCTTTCCAAACCCCTTTCTATCCCGGACGTTTCCTCTCCATTCTCAATCTGACGCATTTCCTGCCGCCATTGCGTCAAAATTTCCTGCTGTCTTTGATCTTCACCGGACTCTTTCACAAAAGGAACCAGCATCACACAGATTCCGAACAGGATACATCCAATTCCCAAATATATTTTTTTATCCATCATTGATCCTTTTCCATTACCGTTTATAAATACCGTTCCCATGCGCTTTTATCATAAATGAAATACATCGACACTTGCTGTCATTTCCTGCGATAACGCTTTTAGATGTCCGGTCTTTTTAGAAATATCGCCAAGCTCATGATAGATGTTTTCAACAGACGCCATGATTTCTTCAAGACTTGCTGAATTTTCTTCGGAAAGCGCCGCAGAATTTTGCACAATTGCAATAGTATCCGTCCGTGTATCCTCAAGGCTTCTTGAATTATCCAAAATCGCATCCATCCCAAATGCCGATTTATCAATGTCGCCTCTGATTTTTTGAAATATTGCATTGGTTGAATCAATATCTTCTTCCTGCTTTTCAATAATCCCCTTGACCTGTTGTACGCGTTGCGTCGTTTGTACGGAGTTGGTATTTAAATTGGTTATCATTGTCTGAATTTGACTGGCAGTGCGGTTTGACTGTTCCGCAAGCTGCTGGATTTCCGAAGCGACAACAGAAAACCCTTTACCGTATTCCCCGGCTCTGGCAGCTTCAATACTTGCATTTAAGGAAAGCAAATTGGTCTTTGAGGCAATTGTGCTGATCAGCTCTGCCGCAGAACTGATTTTTGCAACAGACTCATTTGTCAGTTCGGTCTGCTGTGACAGAAAGTGGATTGCCTCTTTTACGCTTTGCATCACTGTATTGAGCTGTTCAAACTGCGCCATTGCTTCCGTAGACGCATTTTTCATCTCACCGGACAGCTCATGAAGATATTTTAGCTGTGAAACATTATTCTCAATCATATCCCCCATGACAGACACATTTTCGCTTGCCTGATTTGCGTCCTGCGCCTGCGCCGAGCAGCTTGCTGTCATTTCCTGTGTGGAATTGTTTACCTCCTCCATAACCTGATAAACATTTTGCGATATGTTTTCTATCCGGACAGCTTCTTTTCCCAGCTCTTCACTTTTAGCATGAATGTTTTTTACAATGGCACGGAGCGATTCCAGTAAATGGAAAATATTTTTGCCAAGATCCCCGATTTCATCCTTCCGGTTCAAAATATCCGGCTCCATCTCTATATGCAGCAGGCCTTTTGAAATGTCATCAAGCGTATCCATATTCTTTTTTAACGCGGCTATAATCCGATTCACCAATATGTAAGCGACAACTGCAACCAAAATTACCATGAACAGGACAATAACAAGGAATTGCATTCTCACTTTATTAATAATCACGGAAACGGTTTCCTGCGGTGTGCCAAGAAACACCATGCCTACAATTTCATTGGAGTTTTCCTGGTAAACCGGTGTGTAGCACACAATATAGTTCTTCCCTAAAATTTCCACATTCCTGTCCTGATAGGTTTCCCCATTCGTTAACACACGACTGACAACCTCCTTGGACGCCTGTGTATTAATCTGACGCTCACCGCGTTCATTTACAATCGAGGTGAGTACTCTTGTATCTCCCCAAAATACAGTGACCTCCATCCCGGTATTTTCTTTAATATGGTCTGTAATGTCCTGCGCCTGTGAAATGTTCAGCGAATCCCCCTTCCACATCATGCCGTTCTCATCCATGTGGTACGGTCCGCTGTTTCCCACCTCAAAAATATCGCGGACCGCCAATGTTGTCGCCTGCATTCCTACATAAGCCTCATCATAAATACCATTCGCAATTCTGTCAGCCGCAACCAGAAACATAACAATTCCAAGTAAAATAACCGGTATCAGTGACAGTGCAAAAATTTTTCCTTTCAGTTTCATAAAATAAAGCTCCTCCGTTCTTGTCATTACCTGCAGAATGAATCAATCTTTTGTTAATAGCAAAATATTTGATACAACTGTGCAGATTTGTATAATGCATTTAACGTAACTATTCCGTATTTTCATAGTTACCGTTTAACACTATTATATCTTTGCGCTTTACTGCTCCACAAGGGAAGAAACGACGCAAAACAGATGCTTTTTTACGCAATAAGGAAAAACATACGATTCCTGATCCAATGCACCTTAAAAAATACGCTGTGCACCTTGACCGCTGTTTTAGAAAGTGTTATTATTTTAACAACCAAGGTTTTTCCCTTAATTTATAGTCAAAAACAGTGTTTAGAATGGAGGATTTCAAATGAGTAAAGGATTTCAGGATTTACTGAAAAAGGTCTACGAGTGTGACCGCAAAACAGTTGCCGTTGCCGTTGCAGAAGACGAGCCGGTGCTGGAAGCAGTTCAGGCTGCAAAGGAAAAAGGCATTGCCGATGCGATTCTGGTCGGTGACGAAGCAAAAATCAAGGAAATTGCCGCCGGTATGAACATGGATTTATCAGGTTTTGAAATTATCAATGAAACAGACCATGTGCAGGCGGCGCTTACGGCTGTCAAGCTTGTTCACGACGGCAAGGCGGATATGTACATGAAGGGACTGATTGATACAAAGAATTTCTTAAAGAGCGTTTTGGATAAGGAAGTCGGACTTCGCACCGGCAGGGCGCTCTCCCATGTATGCGTGTTTGAAATCAAAGGCATTGACCGCCTTTTGTTCTTATCGGACGTTGCGTTTATGACTTATCCGACATTGGAAGACAAGGTTGCAATTATCAACAATACGGTTGAGGTCTGCCATGCCTGCGGTATTGCAAACCCGAAGGTTGCTCCGGTTGCCGCTGTCGAGGTTGTCAATCCCAAGATGCCTTGTACTGTTGACGCTGACGAGCTTGCAAAGATGAATGCCGAGGGCAAAATCACGGGCTGCGTGATTGACGGACCGCTTTCTATGGATATGGCAATTGACAGTGCCGCTGCCGTACACAAAGGCGGAACAGGCAGAAAAATTGCGGGCGACGCAGATGTGATTCTCTTCCCTGATATCCATGCCGGAAATCTTGTGTATAAGGTTCTGACACATCTTTGCGACGTGAAGAACGGCAATATTTTAACGGGTACTGCTGCACCTGTTATCCTGACATCGCGTTCCGACTCGTTTGAGGCGAAGCTCAACTCAATCGCACTTGCGGCAGTTGTTGCAGAGGCGATGAAAAGATGAGCGCCAGCGCGCTCATCTGGCAAAAAGCTTCGCTTTTTGTTTCAATGATTTACACTATCGCACTTTTCTTTTATATGAAGAAATCGAAATAAACGAACATTAAATAGGAGGAATAACATTATGTCAATCAAAAGTCTGATTATCAATCCCGGTTCTACTTCCACCAAAATCGGTGTTTTTGAAGATGAAACGTTATTGTTTGAAGAAACCTTGCGGCATTCTACAGAAGAGATTTCCCAGTATGCCACAATTGTAGACCAAAAGGATTTTCGGAAAAAAATTATCACGGACTTGTTAGCGGAAAAGAATTTTGATATCAAGTCGCTCAATGTCGTAGTCGGACGCGGCGGTATGTTAAAGCCGATTTCGGGCGGTACATATGCTGTGACGGACGAACTGCTTGCCGATTTAAAAGTTGGCGTACAGGGACAGCACGCCTCTAATCTCGGCGGTATTCTTGCAAAAGAAATCGCGGATTCAATCGGTGTGCCTTCCTACATTGTTGACCCTGTCGTTGTTGACGAACTGATGCCAATTGCAAGATATTCAGGTGTTCCGGAGCTTCCGCGCGGCAGTATCTTCCATGCATTAAATCAGAAGGCAGTTGCAAAAAGATACGCTGCCGAGGTTGGTAAGCCTTACGAATCACTGCGCTTAATCGTGGTTCATATGGGCGGCGGCGTTTCTGTCGGCGCTCACGAAAACGGTAAGGTGATTGATGTGTTCAGCGCATTTGACGGCGACGGCGCTTTTTCACCGGAACGTGCGGGCGGCGTTCCTTGCGGTGCGCTTGTAAAGATGTGCTTTTCCGGAAAATATACCGAGAAGGAAGTCTACAGCAAGCTGATTGGCAAGGGTGGATTTAATGCATATCTTGGCACAAACGATATGCGCGAGGTATCAAAGCTTGCCGACGAAGGAAACACAAAGGCAAAGGAAGCAAAAGAAGCATTTCTGTTGCAGGTATCAAAGGACATTGGTTCTATGGCGTGCGTTCTGAACGGAAAAGTTGACCAGATTATCGTGACAGGCGGTATTGCGTACGCAGCGGACGTGGTCGCTACACTGAAAGAACGTGCAGAGTGGATTGCCCCGTTTACCGTATATCCCGGCGAAGACGAGCTGCTTGCACTTGCACAGGGCGCGCTGCGCGTGATGAACGGCGAAGAGAAAGCAATGAATTACTAATTCATCGGAATACTAATCGAGGCTGTAAAAAATCCTGTGT
>DKYC01000160.1 GCA_002492295.1 Lachnospiraceae bacterium UBA7110 | reverse complement strand
ATGCCAGTATTATTGCCCTGCCTGGACATACGGATGGTTCGATTGGTATTGATGTGGAGAATAAAGGTCTCATAGTGGGGGATGCACTGATGAATATGTTTTATCCAACCGTATCTATGTTGTTCCATGATAAAAGTGAAATGTTAGACAGCGCAGGAAAAATCAGCAGGCTCGGCAATAGAACCATATATTTTGGACATGGTAAACCAGTGCCTAATAAACAGTGGGTAAAACAACGGACAGTACGCTCTATGAACTGACCATATGTTTAATAAGAAATGGTCTTTTCAAACCATTTCTTATTAAACATAGTCCGGATTCAGCACAGGGCAGGCATAAACTTGGCAAATAATCACCATCCATCTTCGCCAGCGTTTACTTCATGCGAGACATTGGCAGGGAAAACAGAGATTATTCCTGGCTTATAAGTGATTGCCGTACCTTCGTTGATGCAGGTGCCGTTTCCTGCGATAACTTCGTGGGTTTCTAACTGTGTTTCATGGATGTGTTCCCAAATGCTGCAATTTGGTGCGATCCGCACCAAATGATAGCTGTAAGCGCCGTCAGTTTCCTTTAATGTCAGAAGATGTTTTAACTCTATGCCCATAAAGCTGGGATGCTCCCGCCACGGAATGTTATTGAACTCTTTCATGGCAGCAGGGCTTACCATCATATCACAGTTATGGGGAAGGAAGAGGAACCTTGCATTTATAAATACGATATCACGGGTTCCCTGTGTGAGAATAACGATAAGTTTGCGATAGACAGGATGATGTGGTGTTCACTTTCCGCAACGGGGTGGAAGTCGGCACGGAGATTTAAAGCTGGAAGTGGCCGGGGCATTGGGGTTTGCCAGATGCCTCGGTCTCTTTTTGCGTATGGAAAATTGTTGGATAGGGCATATTGCCTTATATGAGAATTTACAAAAAATGGAAGTACGATTTCAGCGCAGGAAGAGACTGACAGATCAAAAATCAACCGGCTGTGACCGGTACTTGTATTTCAGTGACAAACTGGCTTGTATCATTCGTAATCCCATAATCAATCATAGTAATTTCTTTTGAAAACCCTGTTATGCTTAGTTTGTGGTCTGATATGAAACTGTCAAGTTTCCTATAATACAAAGGTGCTTCCTTATGGCTTCCGCAGAACCGGACCGTTACGCAGGTTTCTTCAGGAAGTTCTTCTGTTATTCCATGATAAGAGTCCTCTTTATCTAAAATCAGAAACACCATGTCATAACTTCCATACTGTTTTTTCTGTAGCTGTTTTTTTGCAATACCGACTCCCACTTTTCCAAGGAAAACCACAGCGTCTTTCTGCTGCTTTTCTAACTGTCGGATAGATGTTTCCAGGTCGAGGTAGGAATTTATGGAAAGGTTATTCCGTATCCATGCAATACGACGGGCTTCTGTCTGTACAATTTTTATCGTATCAAGTTCTGAAATAAGGGCGTCCTCAAGCTGCAGCAGCCGGTTGCTGATTTTTCTTTCAATGATCTGAAGATCCCTCTGCCAGCGGATAACAGTTTCTTTTTGCTCCTGGAGCATTTTCTGTATTTTATTTATGTCTTTATTTTTCAGGAAATCTTTTATCCGTGGAAGGGGCATATCCAGCATGCGAAGGTAACGGATCGTATTCAGACACTCAAATTGGCGCGTGCTGTAATAACGGTACCCTGTTTTGTTATCTATATACTCTGGCTGTAATAAACCGATTTTTTCATAATGGCGCAAAGTTCCAACACTTATATGGAACATTTTCGCAACATCCCCAATTTGGAATAACTCTTTTCTTTCCATTTGTTTTCACTCCTGTTTTATTACTTTTTGCTGCCTGTTTAACCATAGAAAAACGCATATACATATGATAACGGAAAGCGCAGAGCCGGCGGGGGAAGCAAGCCCCATTGGGAAAAGTGTGTCAGTAAAATGCTTTGATGCAAAATAAGAAAGCGGAATACGGACACAAATAATCGACAGCGAATTATGGAGAAATGAAATTCCCGACAATCCATACGCACAGAAATAACCGCTGAAACTAAAGTGGACTCCTGCAAGAATAGCGTCCCATACATAGCCCCGCATATACTGGCTTCCAAGCCGCACTACCTCTGTGCTGTCTTTTGCAAATAAGCCGACAAAGGTTTGCGCGTCAATCTGCATGAGAATACAGACACCTATTCCCCATATTACTGCCATAATAGAAGCATAGCGCAGGGTAAGCCAGGCACGGCCGTGTTTGCCAGCTCCAATATTTTGGGCGGAAAGTGCGGACACCGTTTGGAGCATTGAGGACGGGACAAGGAATAAAATGGCAATGATCTTCTCTACAATGCCCACTGCCGCTGCGTCATTCAGCCCTCGCTTGTTTGCAAAGACAGTAATGACAATAAATGCAATTTGAATAAATCCGTCCTGCAGCGCAATCGGGATACCAATCTTTAACAGCCCTGCCATTGTTGTTCGATCTGGTTTGAAATCATTTTCTGTAAGCGTTATCATTTTACGCTTTAGGATTACAGCCAGGGATACAATTACACTGATCGTTTGGGATAAAGTTGTCCCCAATGCCGCCCCTGCTGGACCAAGCCCCAATCCCCCGATAAAAAGGTAATCAAGGGCGATATTCGCAGCACAGGCAACTGCGATAAAGTACGTCGGGCTTTTAGAATCCCCCATGCCCCGGAAAATGGAACTGATAATGTTATAAGCTGTAATAAACGGGATCCCTATAAAACATATGGTGAGGTAAGAAACTGTTCCCGATACTGCTTCGGCAGGGGTTGACATAACATTTACAATTGGTTTTACTGCAAGCAGCAATCCAACGGTCAATATAACGGATAATGCCATAAATAAAGTGACTGTGTTTCCTGTCGCGTGTGAAGCCTGTTCGTGTTTTGCTGCACCAACTGCCTGTCCAATCATAACGGTTGCTCCCATTGCCAGTCCAACAATCATAACCGTCAGCATATGCATAACCTGACTTCCAATCGAAACTGCCGTTGTACTTTCTACACCGTTAAACTGTCCGATGATGAATAAATCTGCCATACCATACAATGTCTGTAAAAAGTATGACAAAATATACGGCATTGAAAAATACAAAACTGTTTTTAATACGCTGCCTGTTGTTAAATCCTTTTTCATAAAACTACCTCTCGTTTATCTGTTGTCATTATACATCATAAAGTCTACAATTATTGTAAAGTCAATAGAAAATTAAAAAAAACGGAATGAATGAAAGAGGTTCTGTAGCTGTTGGCATTGTGGTACAAAATATTCCGTTTTTTCTGGATGTGGAAAAGGCAGTCAGCTCTGACGATTAAAATTTTTT
>DKYC01000087.1:4046-5809 GCA_002492295.1 Lachnospiraceae bacterium UBA7110 | reverse complement strand
GTTATGGGATATGAAATCGGCATAGTTGATGGTGATTTGGCACAGGCGTTAATGGAACTGTCAGACAAATATTTACAGATTGTGTTACTGTATTACATTGTCGGCTTGAATGACAGGGAGATTGGCGAAATCTATGGTACAGGAAGAACAACCATTTGTGACCAGAGGAATAATGCCATAAAAAAGCTGCGGCTGCTGATGGAGGAAATGCGTCATGGAAAATAAATACAACGGCATTACCTATGAAACATTGGAAAAAGCAGCGTCGGGCGACTTTGACGCTATGCAGGAGGTCATAAAACTGCTTAAGCCATACATGACAAGACTGAGTATTGAGGATGGCAGATTTAACAACGAACTTTTTGAAAGGCTTGTACGGAGGCTTATGTTTATTACATGGAAATTTGATTTGCATTACAGTGAAAAATAAACAGGCATGATTAAGTTCAAGCAGAGGACATTCAACATATGGGTGTCCTCTTTTGTATGCCTGTATTTATATACAACATTAACAGCGTTACGGGCAGGAAGGAAGTGAAAAAATGAGTGAAAATAAACCGACACGCAGGGATGTGATTGATGCGGAATTACAGAAAACAAAAGCCGAGCTTGCCATTGCAAAACACAGGGAAGCAAAGCTGCGCAATCAGATAAAAGGCATGACGGAAAAGGAACGCCGACACCGCAACATTGTATGGGGAAGCCACTTTGAATATCTTCTCAGGGAAAAGCTGAATGTTTCAAAAGAACAGCTTGCCACGCTTGATGATGACAGGGTAAAGGATATTTTGAATACGCTGTTTTCGGACTTATCTTTCCGGCGTATTATGCAGAATATTTTGGCAGAAAAAGCAAAACATCAATCCCCGACGGAATGAAATTATCTTTTGTAACGTATCGGATGGCACTATAAAACTTTATGGGCAGATAAAGGCTGCTCTTTAGCCTTTATCTGAACGCAAAGTCCACTAAAGGGTAGGGCGCAAGCCCGTAGGGGAATTGTCGTTTCCCCTGTTTTCTGCCGCAAGGCAGAAAAAGCCCCGCAGGGCGCACACACGCGAAGCGTGTATAAGTGCGCCCTTGTCAAACGCAGCTACGCTGCGCTCTCCGTCGGGGATAGAAAATAGCGCAAAAAGGAGGGTGATACACATAAGCACGAAAATGATACATCTTAACGCAAAGATAATCAGCAGGGGCGGGGAAAAACCGCAGTCGGCTGTGGCTTCAGCCGCATACCGGAGCGCAACAAAAATCTATTGCGAATATGACGGGGAAGTGAAAGATTTTTCAAGGAAAGGTCATGTGATATATTCTGAAATCCTACTGCCGGAATATGCGCCGAAAGAGTTTGCAGACCGCTCCGTTTTATGGAATGCTGTCGAGAATTTTGAGAAAGGAAGCAGGGCGCAGCTTTCAAGGGAAATTGAGTTTTCGCTTCCCTGTGAACTTGATGCGGACGAACGCTTAAAGGCGGCGAAAACGCTTGCAGAATTTTTCAGGAATAAGGGAATGGTTGTTGACATGAACCTGCACAATCCTGACCATGAGAATCCGAACCCGCACTGTCATCTCATGCTTACCATGCGCCCGTTTCAAAAAGACGGAACTTTTTTAGAAAAGAAATGCTGGCGGGAATATGACCTTGATAAAAACGGGCAGAAAATCCCCACAAAGAAAGGCAATGATTATAAGTCACATAAGGTTTACGCTACCGACTGGGATGACAGGGGGAACGTGGAAAAATGGCGGGCATTGTGGGCAGA
>DKYC01000087.1:0-3742 GCA_002492295.1 Lachnospiraceae bacterium UBA7110 | reverse complement strand
AAAATGGCGGGCATTGTGGGCAGATATCGAAACGGAATTTTATAAAAAGAACGGCTATGAGATTACAGCGGAACACCGCTCTTTTGAAAGACAGGGAATAGACCTTTTGCCAACAATCCATATGGGTGCGGCAGTGACCGCAATGGAGCGCAGGGGCATTCAAACCGAAGTCGGCAACATGAACAGGGAGATTAAAAAAATCAATGCCCTCATCATATCCAGCATGGAGAACATAGAGCGTCTGACGGATAAGATAGCCTTCCTCGAAAAAGAGAAAAAAGCGATTGCACAGGATAAAGAAAAAGAATTGCCTGTACAGGAAAAGAAAGAGGATTCCTTAATTACAATCCTGATGGAATGGCAGAAAAACCACAGCGCATTTATTCAGGACAATAATATCAGACAGCGCACAGACACGAAAACGGGCAACATAAAAGATTTTTCCGTTATGGTGTCATTCCTGCAATCGCACAATGTTGAAACGCTTGAAGATTTACGCAGGCTGACGGAGGACACCAAAAAACGGCGGAGCGACAATATCCACAGCCAGCGTGAGTTAAATGCAAACCTGAAAAAGATGTCCAATATCGTAGACATTTACCAAGCCTACAAACCATATGCGGAGTACCTGAAAAAGTATGAAAGTCTTTCCGGCAGACAGAAACAGTCCTATTACGATAAGAATGCGGACAAGATTGAAACTGCCCTCTCCTACCGCACAGGACTGAAAAATATGAGCGGAACGGATAAGCTGCTCCCGAAAACGTGGAAAAAGGAACTTGATGGGCTGAAAGCAGAAAGCGCAAGGATAAAACACGATTTGGCGGAAAATGACGCCATACTTGGGGAACTTGCGGAGATTGCGGACAAGGCGGCAATGGTACAGAGGGGTAAATCAAAACAGAATGAAATACTTCCCGATCTTGGGGAGAAACAAAGCGCAAAAAAGGAAAGGGGCAATTATGGCAGAGAATAAGAAATATTATTTTCTCAAACTCAAGGAGGATTTTTTTGACCAGAGGGAGATTGTGGTGCTGGAAGGCTCAAAAGACGGTGTTTTATATGTGAATATCCTGCTCAAGCTGTACCTGAAATCATTGCAGCATAACGGGAAACTGCTCTTAAACGAGAATACGCCGCTTTCAGCAGAAATGATCGCACTGCTCACAAGGCATGAGGTAGGCACTGTCGAGAGGGCAATGCGGGCATTCATGCAGCTTGGACTTGTGGAAGTATTGGAGGACAGCACATACTTTATGCCGGAAATTCGGGAAATGACCGGAAAAGGTTCGTCCGAGGGGGAACGGAAGGCAAGATACCGCAGGCAGAAAGCGGAAAGCGATGCGCCGCTTTTGACGAATAATAATACTGGAATGGGACAAAATTGGGACAATGTCCCGCCTGTGTCCCAATTCTGTCCACCAGAGATTAGAGATAAGAGTATAGAGAATAGAGATAAGAACTTAGATAAAAGAGAGAGTGAGAGAAAAAACGGCACTCCCCTACGCCCTTATGGGAAATATGGTAATGTCATTCTTACGGATAGGGAACTGGAAACGCTGAAAAATGATTTTCCGGCAGATTATCTGTCCATGATAGAGCATTTATCGGAATACATGGAATATTCGGGAAGAACATATAAAAACCATTTAGCCACTATGGAATGCTGGAAAAGGGCAGATTTGAAAAAAGAACAGGAAACAGGGCGAGGGTATTCCTATAATGGCAGTTTTAAGGAGGGTGACAGCTTATGATCGGTGCGGATGTTGATGAAGTGCTGAAAGAAATGGGAAATGCCGCAAATAAGGGAATGAGAGTAGCTGATGACTACATGGATGCTGAAACGGGGCTTCTGATGTGTGGGAAATGCCATACAAAAAAGCAGAAAAAAATCTCATTTTTGGGGGTGGAACGTGTTGTCGGATGCCTTTGCCAGTGTGCGGCGGAGGAAATGGAGAGGGAGCGTGAAAAATATAGGACAGAGGAAGAACTTCTGCATATCCGTCAGATGAAAAGCGCAGGATTGCAGGACAGCACTTTTTTTGATTATACGTTTGCAAACTGTGATGAAACACACCCTTGCGCCAAATATGCACGCCGCTATGTGGAACATTTTGCAGAATTTCAGAAAAACGGTCAGGGGCTATTGTTCTGGGGCAATGTGGGAACGGGCAAGACATTCCTTGCAGGGTGTATTGCCAATGCGCTCATGGAGAGAAATATCCCTGTGCTGATGACAAGTTTCCCGAAACTGCTAAATGCACTCGGAGGGTTATACAGTGGCGAAAGGAATGAGTACCTGAAAAGCCTGAACCAGTACAGACTTCTTATCATTGATGATTTAGGCGTGGAACGTGGCACTCCCTATGTGCTGGAAACGGTTTATCTTGTGATTGATGAACGCTACAAAAGCGGAAAACCGTTTATCATCACTACCAACCTGTCATTGCAGGAATTACAGAATCCGGCAGACTTGGAACATGGGCGCATCTATGACCGCATCATGGAGAGATGCACTCCGGTTGCCTTTTCAGGCAGGAATTACCGGACAGACAAGGGCAGGGCAAACAGAGAGAGCGTTTCGGACATTTTAAAAGAATAAGGGAAATTATAACAGTAACTTGTGGATTATGGCAGCGTCAATAAGTCCATATCCTTATACAGCGTCAGGGCAATTACGGAGAAATCTGTACTTGTCTTTATTTTTGCAGAAGATAAGGCAGTACAGGCGGAAAGGAAACAAATATGGGAAACATGACAGGTAATTGCACCGATACAAAAGCAGATATTAGCGTAAAAACGGTTTTTGACGGAAATCAGAGTGGACAGCAGGCATTTATGAAACTGATACAAAGGCAGTATCGTATCAATGGGTTAGATACACAAAATATTGTCATTGATAAATCAACATATACTATTGACAAAACACAATATACGGACTATACTAAAGGTAGTGAAGCAAATGTTGGCGGTACAACTGTTGGTTTTGCGGAAAACGGAGGACAGCATGATGGATTCTAATTTCGCAGCATTACAACAGCTTCACAGCAATTTACGGGTTGCCATATACTGCAGGCTCTCAAAGGACGATAATCTTGACGGGGAAAGCGCAAGCATACACAACCAGCGTGATATGCTGGAAACGTGGTGTCAGGAGCATGGGTATACCGTTGCAGGCGTGTACGCCGATGACGGATATTCCGGCTTATACATGGACAGACCGGATTTTCAAAGAATGTTAGCCGACTGCAAACAGGGTAAGATTGACATAGTGGTGACAAAGGATATGTCAAGGCTTACCCGCAACAGCACACATTCAGGGCAGTTGAGGGATGAATTTTTCCCGAAGCACCATATCCGCTACATAGGTGTGACAGACGGGGTAGATACGGGAAAAGATGATGACCTTATCGCATTCCGCAGTGTTTTCAATGAGATTTATTCAAAGGACATTGGAAAAAAGGTACATTCCTCTTACGTCATCAAGGCGAAAAAGGGAAAATTTACAGGATGCATCGCACCGTTTGGCTACATGAAGTCACCGGAGGACAAAAACTTCCTGATACCGGACAAAGACACCGCTTGGATTGTTCAGAAAATATTCGGGTGGGCGGCTGAAGGACATGGAACGAACTGGATCAGGCGCAGGTTGGAGGACGAGAAAATCCCCGCCCCCTGCTGGTGGAACAGGAAAAAAGGCTTACGCAACCATGTGACCAAATGGGAAAAGGAATACGGCGAA
>DKYC01000049.1:1164-3659 GCA_002492295.1 Lachnospiraceae bacterium UBA7110 | reverse complement strand
CTAAAAAAGTATATCAATGTGAGCAAACATACTCAAAGATACCTAAAATCCAAGGTATAGTTTGTGCTGACTTCATAGCAGGCGGAGCTGCGGAAATAAATCCCTTATCAGTTGAAACAGTCTGATATAACAAAGAGGTAGAACTCTGTGGGTGCAGCTGGTCAATGGTCAAGTCCCGAAAACCAAGGGCAAAATGAAAAATTTAGGAAAGGAAAAGCTATTTAGATGAAGTTCACAAAGCCACACAAACAAGTGGCTGTGGATCGGTACCGATGGCTAGTCGGGAAGTTACGGCTGTGGAGTGTACAATGTGTTCGGGGAACCTATCGAACTTGTGAGTAGGCATATTTTGGGATCGCCAAAAGCATACACGTTGAAACAGCAACTACAAATCGTAAGATTGTAGCGAATCATCTAGCATATACGCTTTTGTATATGTTTTTAGTAGCAGGAACGTATGTTAGAAGACATTAAAACCAAAGCCCAGAAAGCGGCAAAGAAACGCATTATTGTATGGGCGATCGTCATTGTAGTCTTAATGCTTGCGCCACTTTTGGCACCGCTGCAGTATCTGCTTGGACCGAAAGACTTGACGAAGGAAAAGAATCTCGATTATACAAAGTATGAGGGGAAGTATGTAGAATTCGAGATTAAGTATGTTTTTGATTACTATATGGAGCAGATTTCAAAGAATACAAAGACTGGTTCGCAGCGCACGACCGGTTACGGATATGTGGTATATAACTATGAAGATAATTCCTGTTTTGCGGTATATCTGCCAAAGAGTGAAGACAAGCTGATGCAGGAACTGATGGATCAGGCGGTAAATGTTTATTATTACCAGATTGAGGGTACAAAATCCATCAAAGTAAAGGGAACTTTAAAGAAGCTTTCCGGGACGGAGCTGCGCTACTACAATGAAACTGTGGAAGGACTGGAAGAGTATATTCCGGGCATTACGGATGCGGCGGTGGGTTTCTATGTGGACAGCGAATCTGTAAACCGTGTTCCAACTGTTTTTATCTGGATTATTTATGCGGTATGTGTATTCGGATTAATTCAGATCATCATCTCGATTGTTCGTTTTAGCACAGGCAGCGCGCAGAAGCAGATCGACAAATTTATCAGCGCGCATCCGGGAGTTACCGAGGGGCAGATTGATTCCGATATGAGAGCTGCCGTTAAGATAACGGATGAAATCTGGGCAGGACATTCGTTCACTGTCTGGCTTGAAGGAGTCAAGATTCATATTCTTGACAACTCAAAGCTTGTGTGGGCGTATTATTACCGTGTGACTGGCAGACAGAATATCAGCCAGGTGCTGACCTTTGATATCGACAAGAAGAAAGTGCCGATCAATATTTCCAAGGAGAGCGGTGAGAAGTTATTGGGCGTATATGTTCAGACACAGCCGCAGATGGTGATCGGTTATAAATCGGAGATTGAGAAACAGTACAAAAAGGATTTTACAGGTTTCTTAAATATTGCTTACAACCCGTGGAAGAATGGGGATTATGCGCAGAGCCAGGACAGTGCGGATAGCACTTACGGGATGGATAATTATTCGGGCAATTATGGTGCAGGCAGCAGCACAGTGGAACTGATGGATGCCGGGGCAAATAAGATCGAGGTGATCAAGGTGGTGCGCGAAGTGACAGGACTTAGCTTAGAAGAGGCAAAGGATCTGGTGGAAAGTGCGCCGTCCATTATAAAGAACGGTGTGACGGAAACGGAAGCCCAGAATATTAAAGCGCAGTTAGAGGCAGCGGGCGCGGGTGTTTCAATAAGATAAGACTTTCATAAAAATAAAAACCGCAATTTCCTGAGAAATCAAGGGATTGCGGTTTCTTTCTATATTCAATATTTTATTGCCGTAGATGGAGTGAGAGGTGGAATCATTGGTACTGAAAAATTGTGTTGAATATGCTTTTGGAACAGATGCTAATATACGGGTGCCTGCTTTTTTGCAAAAGCGGGAGCTTTCCGATTGCAGCAATGATACTGCACGATGGTATGGTCTATATAAGAAGTGCCAGCAGTGGCAAAACGAGTTCTTGCTGTGGGAGAGACGCGCTTATGTTGTCGGCATACATGGCTGGAACATGGAAATACATACGTGTGAACTGCGCCTGCCGGAGGAATCCGCAGATTGGACAACATATTTATACCGCATGACAGCTCTGGTTATTGTCAGAGGTTTGGACGCTGATTATCGCAAACAATTGGCAGATGCCGGACTGAAAATGGAAAATTTTCTCTTTGCACTGGGTCGCGATTATTATGTAAGCTCAGGTTATTGGGAATTGACCCGCGAGCAGTGGCTGGATGAAATTTCCGGCTTACTGGTCAAATCTAAGAAGCGATATGATGCATGGGACAAAAATAATCGTGAATATCTTGCTGCCGTGGCAAAAAATTACCCTATATTGGAATATGTTTTGCGTTACCTTGCCCAAAATGTAGGAGATTGTGAGATTGTCCGAATGAATCAGCAT
>DKYC01000049.1:0-866 GCA_002492295.1 Lachnospiraceae bacterium UBA7110 | reverse complement strand
ATGAATCAGCATGGTGGTGATGAAACTGTGTGGTACTTTGTAAAGACAAAAAAACGCTTTTATTTGATGTTTCTGTCAGATAGCCTGAACTGACTTTTGTATAAAATATTTGCAGGGCGGCTTTATTTTTGCTGACTGTGGTTTGCCGCGATAAATTCCACAACAGCATATGCATTGCCTGCTTCGTCGTTTAAAGAAACATAACAGTACTGTGCATCGGCGGATAACAGTATTTTGGGATAGATAATATCTCCAAGGACGGCGGCACGGCGGTATTCCGCACGCATTCTGCGAATGCAGAAAGTTTCGGGAAGGCAGGCTTGTGCAAGGCGGACATACTGACTGTTGTTGACATGATTATTTGTGTCAAGGAATATTTTGGTGACTGTAACAGGAGTGAAATTTACTTCAGCATATAGGGAACTATCCGGTTGAGAAAATACATCCTGAGTTGTAGTTTTTACAGGGATCGGCTGCGGGATTTTGGGCAGTGTAATCTTGCGCGGCGCGTACTCCATCGGGTAAGCGGGTTCAAGTGTGTAGGGGGCAGCATCTTCCGGTGTGATGCGCAGCGGTTTGCCGGTTTTGGTATCAATCAAAAACCAGATGGAATTTGCGTAGGCAGCAGTTTCATGCCCGCGCGCCTCATTATAGAGAATAAAATTTCGGTAGCCATAGATCCCTTTAAAATCATGTGGCCAGGTACCTACAGTAATCGGATCAAACAGATGCAAAGGACGCACCAGTTCCACCTGCCACGCAGACAAAAGCCACGCCCGGTTTTTTTCGGTCAGATACTGTACACCGACTCCTAAGTCGGCAGATTGGAAATTGGAACAGTCCTGAAAATAGTTTAAAATTGCATA
>DKYC01000045.1:5037-19679 GCA_002492295.1 Lachnospiraceae bacterium UBA7110 | reverse complement strand
GGTTCCACATCAGCTTTGACGGCAATTCCAACTACAACGACGGATTGTGGTATGAGGGCTGGGAAGGCAATTATGATTTGGTAAAATTAAATCTCAAGAATGAAGAGGTTGTCCGGCATATTTTGGATTCCGTGGAATATTGGGTCAGAACTTTTGATATTGATGGGCTGCGTCTGGATGTGGCATATTGTTTGGAAAAGGATTTTCTAAAAAGGCTGCGCCGGTTTACGGAGTCCTTAAAGGACGAGTTTTTTCTTGTGGGCGAAACGCTGCATGGTGATTACAAACAGTGGGCGAATGATGAGATGTGTCATTCTGTTACGAATTATGAGTGCTATAGTGGATTGCATTCCAGCTTTAACAGTATGAATCTGTTTGAAATCTGTCATTCCCTTGCCAGGCAGTATGGACCGGAGGAGTGGACCTTGTATAAGGGAATGCATCTGCTGAGTTTTGTGGATAATCATGATGTTACCCGTATTGCAAGCAAACTGACCAATGAAAACCATCTGCCTCTGATATATGCGGTTGCTTTTGGCATGCCGGGAATTCCTTGTGTTTATTATGGAAGCGAGTGGGGAGCCAGGGCGGACAAGAGTGAAGGGGATCCCGCTCTGCGCGCCTGTTTTGAGGAGCCGGTGTTTGGTGAACTGGCAGAGTGGATTGCGAAACTGGCGAAGGCGAAAAAAGGCAGCAAGGCTTTAAATTATGGTACATACCGTCATATTTTACTTACGAATCATCAGTGTATTTTTGAGCGTGCCTGCGAGGATGAAAGAGTATTAGTGGCAGTCAACGCATCAGGCGAGCCATATACGGCACATTTTGATGCCGGCTGTGGTATGGCTGATGATTTAATTACGGGGCAGCCTCATGATTTTGGCGGTGGAAGTGAGCTGCCACCTTACTCTGCAGCTTTCTGGAAAATGGAAAGATAGCGAACTATTGAATTGGGTGATATAGGAAATCCAAACCGCAAAATTATGGGTAGCAGCGGAAATATTTCTTTTTGTGCTTGTGGGGGCAACTGTTGATTTAAAATATGCTGTAACCGCAGGTATATTTGCTGTTTTATTGATTATAGGTGCTTTGCTTTTTAGAATGTCTGGTGTGGCAATGTCTTTGATAAAATCCAAAGGGAATTGATCAGCCTGATCAATGAAACGGGATTTTTGCCATTATTCAAAAATGAGATAGAAGGATTTTCAGCGGAGGAGCATACCTCGTCTCTTTACTGGTGGACAGGCGACAAAGAGCAGGACCCTTGGGAATGGCGGGAGATTATTGCAGGCACAGGGGAAGTTGCATATGGTAAATTTTTTGGAAGGAAGTCGGGATTTATCAGTAGGGAATGTCTGCCTATATTTGCGAATTTCAGAAGGGACGGGTATGATTAGAAGGCAGATGCGGGTTTTACGGATTATATCGTTTCTAAACAGGTTTCGTTTCCATGGACTATGATTGATAAAATCACTCCACGGCCCGATGCACAGGTGGAAGAGATTTTAAAAACGGACGGGGTAGAAGAATTAAACCCGGTGGTTACCGCTAAAAATACATATATAGCTCCCTTTGTCAATGCGGAGGAAACGCAGTATTTGGTGATTGAGGATGATTTTCCGAACGGACGGCAGAAGCTGGAGGAGTGCGGCATTTTATTTACTGACCGTGAAACGGTTGATAAGGTGGAAAAAATGAAGGTCTGTACCTGTTTAAATCCATTGCATACCTGCCTTGCGATTTTTGGCTGTCTGCTCGGATACAGGAAAATTTCTGATGAAATGAAGGACAGGGAGCTTGTGAAACTTGTGGAAACGGTCGGATATCAGTAAGGTCTTCCGGTAGTAATTAATCCGGGAATTCTTAATCCGAAGGAATTTCTTGATACGGTGCTTAAGGTGCGTCTGACAAATCCGTTTATGCCGGATACGCCGCAGCGGATAGCAACGGATACTTCGCAAAAGCTGGCAATTCGTTTTGGAGAGACAATAAAAGAGTATGAGGCGGATGGACATTTCAGGAATGGGGGAACATAGGAAAATGGAGCGAAAAGAAGTTTTATTAATGATATTTATGGGACAGAGCAACATGGCGGGACGTGGGAATGCTGCAGAGGCGCCTGAACCTGTACCGGGTGCAGGCTTTGAATACCGGGCAGTCACCGCACCGGATTGTCTGTCACCGGTTCAGGAGCCGTTTGGGGAACAGGAAGATAATGAGCGGGGTGTTACGGAGCCGGGAATGAAGACAGGTTCTATGGTGACCGCATTCATAAATGCCTGCTATGCCGAAACGGCTATTCCAATTGTCGGTGTTTCCTGTGCAAAGGGCGGATCTTCTATTGCGGAGTGGCTGCCGGGGACGGCGTATTATAAGGACGCGGTTGAGCGTACAATGCGCTGTGAGCAGTGGCTGGTCCATCATGGGTATGTGATAAAATATGGAGGAATGGTGTGGTGCCAAGGGTGTACGGATGGAGATTTGCGTACGCCTGTGGATGTTTATAAGGATAGTACAGTGCAATTTATCAAGTCCTATTGTGAGGAATGTGGGATTGATAAGTGCTTTTTTATCCAAATCGGAAATCATCGGGATGACAGAACGCTGTATGTGCCGATTCAGCAGGCACAGTTAGAGCTGGTCAGGGAACATGAGGACATTATTCTGGTAAGCGACCAGTTTAAAACGTTTGCACAGCGCGGTCTGATGAAAGACGAATTTCATTATACGCAGAAGGGCTATAATATCGTTGGAGAGGAATCTGGAAGAAATGTCGGGAAACATATAAAGGCGAACTTAAGGAAGAAGGATTAAATACAATGCCATATTCCGAATGTGTCCTAAATGCTTTGGCGATAGATAATCCTCTTGAATAGGCAACACTATATCTTGATGGTTGTATGCAGATATGGTTAGATACGGAAGATCCATTAGAATTGTGGTAACATATCGTTCTTTGCACAGAGGGAAAAAAGATGGCAGGAATGATTTAAGACCAATATGCCCTTATGTTGTGAAAAGCGTCTGCATCGTGTATACTGATAATTAGAAAAATAATGAATTCCAAATGGTGAGGACGTCATATGTACGAAAAAGAGCTTGGGTATACGGATGTCAGGAATTTTGGCGGAATCATAGACTGGGGTTATGATATAGAAACAGATTAAAATACAGGATTTAGGATATATTGGAGGATGAACATATGCCTGGATATTTGATTAAAGATACAACAAAAGAGGAGCGGGAACAGATTGTCGCAGAATCACTTGGAAACATCTCAGCATCCTGTGACGGATGCAGTGCAGGTATTATAGAGATGTATCAGGATTACATCGATGGCAGAAAAGAACTTAGAGACATTAACATGGAATTTCATGCAAGGTATGTATCCGGAAATGAAGGACCAGAGCGGACAGGCTGTGGGATGTATTGAATGTTATCTATAGAATAAAAGATTAATCAGTGATAGTTGGCGCCGTCGATGCTGTCAAAGCCGTTTGTAGGGCGATAAGAAGCCTTATGGGTGCGGCTGAGCCGTTCAATCATCTGTTTGATGGGGCGGTGTTGCGTGGAGACGGCAGCGCCGTTGGTAAGTCCGATGACCTGTGTAATCTTGAAAGTAAAGTCTTTGCCGAATTTTTTGACAAACTCCATGGCAGTGAAGGGATAGGCGCTGTAGCCGTCAGCGACAAATTTAAAGTTTTCAGTCAGCCTTGCAGTGGTTGGCAATCTGCCGGTGGGAGATGCTGATGCTGTATAATATCCATGAGCATTGTCTCCGTATTGATAATGGCGTTTGTGGTGAACTCATTATACTTCATTTGGGAGGTCAATGCTCTTTTTATTTGCAGACCCCCATAAAGTCAAGGTTTGTGTAACAAAAAACAAGGTAGTATTTGACACTACCAAAGATAATAAGGAGGATAATCCAATGAAATATTTGTATTCTTTAACGCTGGCCATCCTCTTGGCGCTTTCGGCCATTAACATCAGCGGAGCAGCTGTCAAACCACAGACTGGCGGGTCGACCGCGGCATTCGGGACACCTATACCTTCTGAGGGCAAAGAGACGGAGAAGATTACAGCTACAACGCCTGAACCGGCGCCAACAGCAGTACCCGCTGAGTCCGGCGAAGTGTTTAATACAGCTGGAGATGGTACATTAGTAGTCCGTGTGGTAGAAAGCCCTGAGATTGACACAAAACTTACTTTCTGTGCCGTTATAATTTCCGCCATAGCGGTTGTGATTTCCGCCATCTCTTTGTGGGTCAGTGCCAAATTACAAATTAGGCATAATCGTGATGAGGTCCGACCGGTCGTTGCCATTCATCTTGATGTTAGCAACATGAGTGTAAAAATCAAGAACCATGGGGTTGGTCCCGCACTGTTCGAAAAGATGATATGGAAAAACGTAAAAAACGGCGCGTCAGCCGATACATTAGAGAAACTATTAAGTAAGGAGTGGCAAAAATTAAATTTGAAGACGCCTTTTTACATTTATACTAAGCCATTTGCGGGTAATTTAAATGATCCTGATATTTTAGCGCCGCAGGAAGAACTTTATTTTGTCAAGGGAGACGGGGTTGGACAACCGTTGTCGCAGGATGATAAAAGAAAACTGGGAGAAACGTTTAGAGATGTAGAGGTACAAATTATCTATACGGATTTATACAGGAAAAACAGATGGATTTTGACGAAGAATTTAACTTGGATTGCAAATTAATTACATATATAATGTCATCTTAACGGCAATAAATAATGTCGAAACACCTTAAATATACTGATTTTTTGCGTCATATATGGTATACGGGAAGTGCATGAAAAACGCAGGTTTTCAGCAAAAAAATTTGCACCTAGCGGAGACCATATGTATAAATTTGAGCATTATCGTCAATTAAGTCTGGCTGATTTTAATCAGCCTTTGGGATTCAAAATGAATCCGGAAAACAGATGGGTGAAAAAAGCTGCAGCCATACCATGGGATGCCATTGGGGAAAATATGCAGAACTTCTTTTGGGCAAAACGGGTATGCCTGCGAAAACGCTCCGTATGGCACTCGGATTACTTACGATTCAGAAACAATACGGCTATTCTGACAGAGGGCTTGTGGAGCAGATTGTATAGAATCTGTATTATCAGTTCTTTGTAGGTCTTCTGGGGTTTTGCAATGTGCCTCTATATGTCCCGTCGCTACTGATTGCGTTCAGGAACGTCTTGATGATGAAATACTGGGCGAAATCAACGGGATGATTATCGCATTCCATAACGATTTTGGTGCTGCCAGGCTGCAGGACTGTTAAGATACTCTTAACCTTTGAAACATCAATACCTACTGCATTGTACATTCTGAGTACCTTCAAAAGTAAATGCTCATGTACGGTTGACCACTACATTTTACAGAATGGAGAGAAGATAACGCCGAAACAGTGGAAAGCCGAGATACAGTCCTTGCAATCTGAGTATGACAGTATCGGCAGGGAGCAGACCAAGACCGCCACAGAATTAGCATATGCGGAGATAATCAGCTATAACGGGAAGAACCTTGAGAGGGAGCTTCAGAACGAGAGCCGACAGCATAACCGACAACAAAGCAAGACCAAACGGAAGGAGGAAGAAATTTAATGGTAATGTAATAGAAAAATGAGTGTGATTGTACATCAATATTGTAGATGAAGAATCTCTCATGCAGTATGTTAGACCGGATTTTGCATAGCTTACGAATACGGCTTCTGAGACAAAGTCAGAAGAAGATAATAGTCATAGTAAGAAGAGTTTGGTAGCTATTAGGAGTGGGGTAAAACCCAAACTTCGTGAGATTGAAAAAAGAGCTGAAAAATAAATTCAGGAGATTTTGACAATCGTTCCTCGGACTGTCTAGGATGGTTTCGTTCGTGCAATTATGTGCAATAATTTATTGGATTGCTATAGGACATTCAAGTGTCAATACCACAATGAATCTGTACTGTCATGTGACGGAAGACACGCTCATATCTGAAATGAGTAAATTTGAAGCAGAAGAACCTGAAAAAGATGTCAATCGTCAAATTGGTAGTAAAAAATCTTTACACGAAGTGGTGTAAAAATGGTGTAATTTCTAAAAATCAACTCAATAAATCCTTATTTTTCAAGGAAAATTTCCCACAATTAACATTTCAGAAACAAAAATCAAACATTCCGCAAATAATAAGCTGTTATTCTCGTATCATCACCAAAACATAAAGTATTAAAAAAGTAACTATTTAAAACAAAAAGGAGAGAAAAAATGGCAAAATCTAAACTTGTGGAGGTAAACGAAAAGATTGCAGAAGGAGTAGTCGGCGGTTACAGAAAAATCGAAGAAGGAGTAGTCGGCGGCTACAGAAAAATCGAGGAAGGAGCAGTCGGCGGCTTCAACAAAATCGCCGATACGTTCGTTGACAGATTTTTAACAAAAGACGGCGAAACCGTGGAAGATGCAAAGGCGCGGCTGGCGGCAGAGCAGGAAGAACGGGAAGGGAAATACAATGCACACATGGAAACAAGACAACAGAACACGGACAGAAAGGCAGGTCAGGAATCATGAAGAAGAGTACATTTGTAGCAACCATTTTAGGAACAATCGGGGGGATTTTTTTTGCGCTCGGCATGTGCATGGCACTTATTCCCGAATGGAATGCACGTCAGCCGGGAATCGTTATGGGAATTATCGGAGCGGCAGTGCTTCTTGTCATGGTACTTGTATGGAGAAAAATGGAAAACAAAGCGCCAATGAAACTGTCGGGAAAGACAATCGGAGCGACCCTGATTGGCATTATCGGTGCGCTGCTGTTCGGCGTCGGTATGTGCCTTACAATGGTATGGAGTCACATGATTGCAGGCATCATCATCGGCATTATCGGCATTGTCGTTCTCCTTTGCCTGATTCCATTTATAAAAGGATTAAAGTAAGATATATTCAGTTTGTTCACAAATTAGACACATTTTACAAACAAAACGCAAACAAAAGTAAGTTATAGTAAACGCAAATGGTATTTACGTTTAACGTAAGAGGTGTCTAATGACAAAACAAAACATAAAGAAGATATTAAAAAGAATATTTTTCCCGCCTCCCATTCCAACGCTGCTGATTTCAATTCCGTCTTACATGCTTGTAATTTATGCGCTTGCAGGGGAAACAGTAAATCCAACCCTCGCTTATGTCTCATATCTTTTATCGGCGTACGCTCTGGTTATTACAATCACGGGAATCACAGGCGCCGTGCGCTTTATCCAAAAAGGCATACAGCAAAACCCATTTGCAAGAAAAGTGTTGGAAATTCCCGTGGTTGGCAGGTATTTAACAGAAGATACATTCCGTGCGCAAGTCGCTCTGTATCAGGGATTTCTGATTAATCTGTTTTATGCGGGCGTCAAGCTGTTTTCGGGAATTTATTATCATTCCGTATGGTTTGGAACGCTGGCGGTATATTACATTATGATTGCCATTATGCGCTTTTCTCTGCTCCATCATGTTCACAGGGGGAGAAAAAACAAAGTTTCCGAATGGCGCAGATACCGGTTGTGCGGGATTGTCCTGCTGTTTATGAATGCCGCGCTGGCAGGCATTGTAATTCTTGCCGTACATCAAAACAGCGGATTCGAATACCCCGGTATGCTCATATACATCATGGCATTATATACGTTTTATGCAACAATTACGGCAGTGTGGAATGTCATTAAGTTCCGGCGCTATGGAAGTCCGATTTTGTCAGCAGCAAAAGGGATTAACCTGACGGCGGCAATGGTCTCCATGCTGTCGCTGGAAACGGCAATGCTGACGCAGTTCGGGGCGGCAGATGATGCGGGTTTTCGGCAGATGATGACGGCACTGACAGGGGCAGGAGTCTGTGTTGTTGTAACAGGAATGGCAGTCTATATGCTTGTACACGCAACAAAGCGATTAAAATATGAAAACGGGAAAGGAGATATGGTTTATGATTCCGATACTGGTTGTGGAAGATGATGCAAGACTCAACCAAATCGTATGCACCTATTTAAATGACAGCGGATTTTTGACAAAAGGCTGTCTGAACGCAAAGGAAGCCTATGAGGAGCTGTACGGCGGTATGTATGAGCTGATTATTTCCGACATCATGATGCCCGAAATCGACGGCTTTGAATTTGCCCGCACAGTAAGGGAGGTCAACAGGACAATCCCCATTTTATTCATGTCGGCAAAAGACGACCTGCCCTCGAAACAAAAAGGCTTTCAGCTCGGGATTGACGATTACATGGTAAAGCCCATAGAACTGGACGAATTACTTCTGCGCGTGCGTGCGCTTTTGCGGCGTGCAAACATTGAGATGGAGCGCAGGATTACGGTCGGGAATCTGGTATTGGACGCAGACGCCATGAGTGCGGAGATTGACGGCGAGGAGATAGCGCTGACCACAAGGGAATTTCATATCATATACAAGTTGCTGTCCTATCCGAAAAAGACATTTTCAAGAGGACAGCTAATGGACGAGTTTTGGGGCGTTGAGAGTGAGACAAGCCTTCGGGCAGTCGATGTCTATGTGACAAAGCTGCGGGATAAACTGTCTGCCTGCGACGGATTCAAGATTGTGACCGTAAGAGGTCTGGGATATAAGGCGGTGCTGCAATGAAAAGAAATCAGAGTAATTATTATGGACGGGTAAAGGAAAGGCGATTTGTGCTTTCCCTTTTTGCCATATACTGCGGTGTACTTTTTCTGATGTCCGGTCTCCATTCCGGATTGATTGTACTGATGGATGACCTGCAGTGGAATGCATTTACACAATCGGTTGTTCCGATGTTATATTGGGCAGTCGTAGCAATGGGAATTACGGTTTTTACAAGGAAACGGATTAAAAATACGTATGAAATACCGCTGCATAATATGGCGGAGGCAACGGCAAAAGTTGCAAAAGGAGATTTCTCCGTGTATGTTGCGCCGCTGCACACGGCTGATAAACTGGATTATTTGGATTTCATAATTATAGACTTTAATAAGATGGTCGAAGAACTGGGTAGCATTGAAACCCTCAAAACGGATTTTGTTTCCAATGTATCCCATGAGATGAAAACACCGATTGCAGTAATTAAAAACTACGCAGAACTTCTGCAAATGAAACAGGTTGAGGAGAAAACAAGGGTAGAATATGCGAAAACCATCGCAAGTGCGGCATCAAGGCTTTCCAATCTCATCGGCAATATTTTAAAGCTGAACAAACTGGAAAATCAGAACATTACGGTGGAAATGGAGACGTATGATGTCTGTCGGCAGCTATGCGAGTGTATTTTGCAGTTTGAAGATGCGTGGGATGAAAAGGAGCTTGTTTTGGAAACGCAGATAGAAGATACGGCGCTGGTGAGCGCGGATGCAAATCTGTTGGAACTGGTGTGGAACAATCTGCTTTCCAATGCGGTTAAATTTACCGGGCAGGGCGGTAGTGTCACAGTCAGTCAGGCGTCGCATCAGGACTGCATTACGGTTACGGTTTCCGACACCGGCTGCGGTATGAAAAAAGAGGTGGTAAGCCATATTTTTGACAAATTTTATCAGGGTGATCTGTCGCATTCCAAAGAAGGAAACGGACTTGGACTTGCACTGGTAAAGCGGGTGCTGGAGCTTATGGACGGGGATATCCAGGTGGTCAGTGAGGAAGGAAAGGGCAGCGCTTTCACGGTAACACTGCCTGCGGCTGATGTCAATCGCGGCGCGTTATCATTGGAGGCATAAAAGGCATGGTTATGAAAAGGAAGGATTCGGAAAATCAGCAGAAAAATTTTATCGGATATGAATATAAGGAAATTATCGCGGATAGCAGCAGAATTTCCTTTTTGCTCGACGGATATGAGAATTTCGGTTGGGAGATTGACGGGAATGTACAGGAGGCGATGGGAACATCCCATGCGGCATCAGCGCAGAAAGCAGTCATCCATCTTAAGCGGGACCGTAAAATTGTCAACAAGGCAGAGCTGACAAGACTGCAAAGGAATTTTGAAGCGTGCGTCAATGAGATTGACATGCTGGAAAAAGCAAAAACTTCTGCTGCCACCATGTATGCGGTTATACTTGGAGTTTTCGGAACCGCATTTATGGCAGGCTCCACTTTTGCCGTGACCGCGCAGCCGCCGCAGTATATCCTATGTATCCTGTTTGCCGTACCGGGGTTTTTGGGGTGGATTGCGCCTTACTTCTTATATAAAAAGAAAGTACAAAGACAGACGCAGAAACTTACGCCTCTGATTGAAGAAAAATATGATGAAATTTATGAAATCTGTGAGAAAGGAAGTAAGCTGCTATATTAAAATAAGAAAAGGGAACTGATATCATATCTCTGTGACATGGGGCAGGTGTAGCAGCGCGAAATCGATATGCTTGCGGTAAATTATATCGCAAGTCCAATCAAATATAAAGAAACGGGAGGTTGGGAATTGACGTATGGAAAGAATGAAAGTAAAGTATGTCAGCACATGGTATGAAAACAATGAACGGCGCCGGGAGGAGTGGGAGACAGCGCTTGTTCCTGACGGCGGAGAGGAGGATTGCCTGCTGAACCTTTATCCGTCCGTAACGTATCAGACCTTTGAGGGATTTGGCGGGGCGCTTACGGAGTCTGCGGGGTATATTTACGGGTTGATGGACGGGGCGCAGAAGAAAAGCATGCTGCGGGCGTATTTTGACGGGAACGAGATGGGATATCGCATGGTGCGTATTCCGATTGACAGCTGTGACTTTTCGCTCGGGCATTATGAAGCAGTGGAAAATGCGGAGGATAAAGTGTTTTCGCAGTTTCAGCTGGAGCGGGTGGAGAAGCATATTTTTCCGCTGTTGGACGATGCGCAGAAGGTGTACGGCGACAGGCTGGAGATTATGCTGACGCCGTGGAGTCCGCCCGCATACATGAAGACAAACGGGGACAGAAATCATGGCGGGGAATTAAAACAGGAATATAAGAAAGTGTGGGCAGACTATATCTGCCGTTATATCAGGGAATATCGGAAGCGTGGGTATTTGGTAAAGCGCATCAGCTTACAGAATGAGCCGAAAGCAGTTCAGACGTGGGACTCCTGTGTTTATACGGCGCAGCAGGAGAAGGAATTTTTGCGGGACTACTTATGGGCTGCATTACAGGAACATGATTTGTCCGATGTTGAGGTCTTTATTTGGGACCACAATAAGGAACGGGCGTATGAGCGTGCTTGTGAAATCATTGACGATACGACGGCGCATATGATAGCCGGGATTGCGTTTCATTGGTATAGCGGGGATCATTTTGAGGCATTGCAGATGATTCGGGAGCGGTTTCCGGACAAGAAGCTGATTTTGTCGGAGGCGTGCATTGAGTATAGTAAGTTTGCTTCGGATGATTATCTGAAAAACGCGCAGAAATATGCGCACGACATGATTGGAAACATGAATAGCGGCATGAACGCGTTTTATGATTGGAATATTGTACTGGATGAGGAGGGCGGACCGAATCATGTAGGGAATTTCTGCGACGCGCCGTTTTTGTTTGACACGAAAAGAAATGAATTAATTCGGAGGAACACGGCGGATTACTTGTGGCATTTTGCGCATTTTATCAAAACGGGCGCGGTGCGGATTGGGATGAGCAGGTATTGTGATGAGTTTGAAGCAGTGGCGTTTCTTAATCCGGACGGGCAGATTGCGGTGATACTGCTTAACCGGACCTGCCATGATGTCAGGGTTCGCCTGCGTCTGGGGGAGCGAATGGCGGAGATTTGCGTGAAAGCGAACGCGATTGGCTCGGCAGCCGTGTGCTGATGCTTTTGGGCATTTTGTGGAGGAATTGAGATAAAATGGATATTCATGCATATTGGGAAGCAGTGTTAAAACAGGACGCGGAGCTGATGCGGACGTTCTTTTATGACACTGCTGTCATAAACTGGCATAACACAAGCGAAAGTTTTAACTTGGAAGAATTTATAACAGCAAACTGTACATATCCTGGCGAATGGGACGGGGCGGTTGAAAGAATCGAAAAAAAGGACGACCTTATCATTACGGTAACGCATGTTTTTTCGCGTGATAAAGAACAATCCTTTCATGCAATTTCATTTATCAGGGTAAAAGATGATAGAATTGTTTTGGTTGACGAATATTGGAGCGATGACGGACCGGCACCCGCATGGCGCCTGGAGAAACGGATTGGGCATCTGATATAGCATTCCAGTAAGCAAATTGTACTTGCGAATTGTTTTCCACATGTGTTATACTTACACGAGTATTTGCGGCTGTAATTGGCGCGGCATAAAAAATAGGAAAGAAGAAGAATGAAATGAATTATCGCAAGGACAGATACGGAAACGAAATTTCAATATTAGGTTATGGCTGCATGCGTTTTACGCAGAGCGGCGGAAAAATTAATATGGAAAAGGCGGAATCGGAAATCATGGAGGCGTACCGCGCAGGTGTCAACTACTATGACACTGCGTATGTTTATCCCGGAAGCGAGACGGCGCTTGGGGAAATCCTGGCAAAAAACAATATCCGCGACAGGGTAAATATTGCGACAAAGCTCCCTCATTACTTAATCAAAAGCAGCGACAGCATGGAAAAATACTTCACGGAGCAGTTAAACCGTCTCAAAACCGACCATGTTGAATATTACCTGATGCATATGCTCACGGACGTAAAAACCTGGGAGCGCTTAAAATCACTTGGCATTTTGGAATGGCTTGCTGAAAAGAAAGCAAGCGGCGCAATAAAACAAATCGGATTTTCATACCATGGCAACGCGGATATGTTCTGCCGTCTGATTGATGCCTATGATTGGGATTTCTGCCAGATACAGTATAACTATATGGATGAAAATACGCAGGCGGGAAGAAAGGGCTTATTGTACGCAAATAAAAAAGGCATTCCCGTGATTATCATGGAACCGCTGCGGGGCGGTAAACTTGTCAGCCTCCTTCCGGAGAAGGCTGTTGAAATCTTTGAAAATTACCCAATCAGGCATACGCCGGCCCAGTGGGCATTTAAATGGCTGTGGAGCCAGCCGCAGGTCACCTGCGTATTGTCTGGGATGAATTCACTTGAAATGGTAAAGGACAACATTGCCACAGCGTCTGACGTGAGGGTCGGCGAAGTTGGCGAACACGAGGAGGCAATGCTCAAACAGGTCGTGCAGGCAATCAACGCAAAAATGAAGGTTGGCTGCACCGGCTGCGGCTACTGTATGCCGTGTCCGCAAAACGTGGATATCCCTGCAGCCTTCGCCGCCTATAACCACAAATATTCTGAAGGAAGCTTTTCCGCGCTTCAGGAATATTTTATGTGCACGGCACTGCGCAAGGACTATTCCGGTGTGTCAAACTGCATCGAATGCGGGAAATGCGAACTGCACTGTCCGCAGCACATCGAAATCAGGAAAGAACTGAAAAACGCGAAAAGACATTTGGAAACGCCGGTATATAAGCTTGGCAGGTGGCTTGTAAAGCTTTTGAAGGCATATTAAAAGAAATAAAAGGAAAAAACTCCCTGAACTGTCAGGGAGTTTTTTTGTGCACCGAGCATCCCAAGACAGAATAAATTATCTGTAAAAATATAGAAATCACCACAAATAAACTAAAATGAACAAAAAATTCAAAAATTATATAAAATTAAGTTAATTTTAACAGACCATTAACCGATATAGATAACAAGGGGAGTAGTTTACATATGTAACTACCATAAGACATCAACAAATAATATTCTTATGTTGACTGAAACAAAAGCGTGCGAAACCGCGCTGTTACCCGAAGGGACTTTACCGGTAAACGGTAAAGGGGTAGTTTACAGTCATGTATATAAGGGAAAGGAGTATCATATGCAGGTAAGAAGTACAAACACCGCACTCCTAAACAGAGCCGCATCCGCAATCGAGAATTCTTATTCCGACGCGCAGGAACGGCAGGAAGCAATCAGAGAGAACAGCAGCGCATTGGAGGAGAATGCGGAAAGCGAAGAACAGTCGGTAATGTTATCCATTTCGGCTGCCGGAAGAAAGCGCAGCGAGCTTTTGGCAAGCCAGCCGGAAAGCGAAGGGGAAAAGGACGGATTTTCGAGTGAGGCGGAGCTTGAAGGTATGCTCAAAAAGATGGAAGGACTGTCCAGTCAGATTATCAACGGATATTTTTCGATTTCTGACCGACTGAATTTTAACAACGAGATACAACGGCTGAACACGGAACTTAACAGATTAAACGGCGATGCTGCGTCTGCTACGAAGGAGGACTGTGCGCAGCTTTCCCAAAGGATTTCAGACCTTACCAAAATCATCAGTGACGCGGCAGTTTATCGTCAGAGCGCAAGAAACGTATTTATGGTAAACTCAAAACAGCCCAAAAAGGTTGTGCGGACACAGCTTGATATTGCAATTTAGGGAACAGGCGCTTTGCGAAAGCGCCTTCCTTTGTCTGCTATGGGAAAATTATGATGATGGAAAACAGCTGTCATAGTTTGGTCAAAAACGGGGAAAAGTATGAGACAAATGAATTTTAAAATGGAACGTCCCGGACAGGTAAAAGCAGGTGATACTGTCACCGTCACGGAGGGCGTTCTTCCAAGCAATTATTATTATACGATAGACCCGTCTCTTGCGATGTCGGGCAACTTTCCTTTCAGGGAACGGATGCTGGAGCGGGAGGGCGTG
>DKYC01000045.1:0-4827 GCA_002492295.1 Lachnospiraceae bacterium UBA7110 | reverse complement strand
TCTTCCAAGCAATTATTATTATACAATTAATCCGGCGGTAGCAATGTCCGGAAATATTCCGTTCAACGAACGGCTTCAGTCGCAAAGCGGAACGGTTGTTTCGGTTGAGGAGAATGAGCGCGGTTACTATGTCATTGTCGCGTTTGACGAACCGCCGGTAAAGTAGGGGAAACAGTAGCATATCAGGAGAGGAGCAATGTATTAATATGAAAAAAATAAGCACAGATAAAGCACCCGCAGCTATCGGACCGTATTCACAGGCAATTATCGCAGGAGACGTTCTCTATGCGTCAGGTCAGATACCCATAAATCCAGCTACGGGAACCGTGGAGGCACAGGGGATTACGGAGCAGGCGGAGCAGTCCATGAAAAACGTGGGAGCGATTTTAAAGGCAGCAGGCGCTTCCTACGACAATGTTGTAAAGACAACCTGTTTTTTGGCGGATATCGCTGATTTCGCCGCATTCAATGAGGTCTATGCAAAATATTTTACACAAAATCCTGCAAGAAGCTGTGTAGCGGTAAAGGATTTGCCAAAGGGCGTGCTCTGCGAGGTTGAGATTACTGCATATTTGGGTGCGTAAGAAGCTGGGAGTGATGATTTGAGAAAGAAAAGCATTGTACTGATTGGAATGCCAGGCGTTGGCAAGAGCACAATCGGCGTGGTGCTTGCCAAGAACCTGGGAATTTCGTTTATTGACTCCGATTTGGCGATTCAGGAGCGTGAAGAGAAGAAACTTCATGATATTATAGCAGAGCGGGGGCTGGATGGCTTTTTGGACATCGAAGAGGACGTGAACATATCCTTAAGCCCGAAGGCGGCGGTGATTGCCACAGGCGGAAGTGCGGTTTACCGGGAACAGGCAATGCGGCACTTTTCGGATATTGCGCTGATTGTTTATCTGCGGCTTTCCTATGAAAGCATTTCCGAGCGGCTTGGCGATTTGGAGGAGCGCGGCGTGGTGCTAAAGGAAAATCAAAGCCTCCGGCAGTTGTATGACGAGCGCGTGCCGCTATATGAAAAATATGCGAACATGACTGTAGACTGCGAGGGCAGAAATATCCGGGAGATTGTTTTTGAGATTGCAAAGCGAATAAAATATTAAAAAATCCACATACTGTTTCTGAAAAGAAGGGTTTTCTAAAAAGAAGGGTTGTTGATTTTTTATGATGGATTATGTAAATGCATTTTGGGTTGGCGGTCTGATCTGTGCTTTGGCACAAATTCTGCTTGACCGCACAAAACTTCTGCCGGGACGCGTGATGGTTCTTTTGGTCTGCCTTGGCGCGGTAATCAGTTTTTTTGGCATTTATGAGCCGTTTGCGGAGTATGCCGGAGCCGGGGCGAACGTGCCCTTATTGGGGTATGGAAATGTTTTAATGAAGGGAATTAAGGAAGCTGTTGATAAGGATGGGTTTATAGGGCTTTTCAAGGGAGGCTTTACAAACGGGGCGGTGGGCTGCAGTGCGGCGCTGATTTTCGGCTATCTTGCAAGCCTGATTTTCCAGTCAAAGACGACAAAGGCATAACAGCCGAACCTTTTATAGCGCTTCAAAATCAATATTCAGCCCGCTAAGCATGCGGCGGACATACGAATCCCAAAGCTTTTCCGCGCTTTTATCCATAAGAAAAGTGCTGTAGGCGCATCCGGTCACGCACGCGACATGCCCGCTGTCGTAACGGATGTTGAGAGCCAGGGCGCGTATCAGATTAGCGGCGACTCCGCATTCGGGGTCTGCTGCTATTTTTTCGACAAGCGTTTGGGGTGCGTGGAGCACGACCTTGAATGAAACGGGTGTCTTTTTTCCCTTAATCAGTTGGAAACAGAATGGGCGGATATCTTTCCAAAGCGAAAATTCGTTTTTCTGCTCCAGAAGCTCGTCAGCAGTGTAAAACGCTTTTACCAAATGCCCGTCAATGTGGAATGTGTTAAACGTGGTGACAGCCGCTTCCTCCAATAAAAACGTGTCAAAGCATTCCGATGCAAGCAGCGCGTTCATCATATTTTTTGTTACCTTTATCTGCAATGAAACCATAAAAAACCATACCTTTGTTACCGCTTCCCACGCTTTGGCGTCAGGGCAGACAGTAACGTCCCTTTCTTTCAAATAATATTATAATGTTTCGGACACAATTCCCAGTATACATTTTCCTATAAAAAACTTCAAGAAAACGATCAAAAACTCTTTTCAAACATTCATATCTATGATAACATGATACATAGTTATTAAAACTAGATTAAGTGGTTAAAAGTGATAAATGGTGAGGTAGTAAATGAGTTATAAAATAGTAGTGGACAGTTGCTGTGAATTACCTGGGGAGTTGAAAAAGGACCCGCGTTTTGAAATCGTTCCGCTGACACTGATTGTAGGAGAAGATTACGAAAAGCTTGATGACGAGCATTTTAATCAGAGAGAGTTTCTTGATGCGGTTGCCGCATGCCCGAAGTGCCCGAAGTCGGCGTGTCCGTCACCGGAGCGTTATATGGAAGCATACAGGACGCAGGCGGAGCATGTCTATGCTGTGACGCTCTCTTCACAGTTAAGCGGCAGCTACAACAGCGCTGTGCTTGGAAAAAACCTGTATCATGATGCATACGGGGAGAAGGATATTTATGTAGTGGATTCGCGCTCCGCATCCTGCGGTGAGACACAGCTTGCCTATAAGATTATGGAGTATGAGGAGGAAGGTCTTTCCTTCGCGGAAATTACGGAAAAAATAGAGCAGTATGTCAAGGAAATGCACACTTATTTTGTGCTGGAAACGCTGGAAACCTTGCGCAAGAACGGCAGGCTGTCGAGGGTAAAGGCGCTTGTTGCGTCAACGCTTAACATCAAGCCCCTCATGGCAGGTGACAACGGAAGCATTGTTCAATTGGGGCAGGGAATCGGTATGAAAAAGGCGCTTGCCAAGCTTGTCGAAACCGCAGTAAACGATGTCAGGAATGCAGAGACAAGACGCCTTATGATTACACACTGCAACAATCCTTCGGCGGCGGAGAGCGTGCGTAAAAGCATTGAAGAGAAAATCCGGGTAAAAGAAGTCCTCGTTATGGACACCGCGGGCGTAAGCAGTATGTATGCAAACGACGGCGGCGTGATTGTCACGCTTTAGAAAAGAAGCGTATCCCCTCACAATCAACTGAATTTATCCATCTCCTCTTTCAAAAATTTGAATTCGCGGTACCGGAAAGGAGAAATACGGAGTTGGACATAGCTTTGCATAATCAGGCTAAGCGGCATAACGGCAGAAACGAACTTAAAGTTTGCGATGCCGTTTTTATTTACGCGTTCAAACTCTTCATACGGTTCCAAAAGCTGTTTTAATGCCGTAATGTCCTCATCAATGTCGATACGGGTATTGTCAAGCAGATGAAGTGCAGTCTTGCCCTGCTCGGAAACAGCATACTCAAGCTCATCCTTTGGCACGTGCATTGGCGCGTCGTTCTGGTGAATTGTGATTGTGGGGACAAAACCCCGCACGTTTTCGTCTCCCAGCTTTAGGAACTGCAGAAGCGGTTCGGGAATGTAGGGTTTTTTTGCGTGTACCACAAAGTCGGGAAGGTTTGGAATTTGCGTATAATCAATTTTGGAGGAATACAGGACAAGCGGTGCGCTGTAATGCATTGCCACCAGTTCTCCGATAATATATTCCACTGTTCCCCGCTCAAGGCACATATCCATAAAAATCAGGTTGTATTTTAAGGGATTTATCAGAAAATGATTTTTATCGCCGTAAGAGTCCACATACAAGACATTCGGAGTGCCCCTGCGCTTGTCCGATTCACGCGATAACAGACGTTCAAGATGTTTTCTGTCAGCTACATTATCATCACATATTGCAACATGCATCGTTCATTCCACCTTTTCTATATCAAATCATATCGAAAGTTCCAAAAGAACTATTTTTATTTTACCACAATATAGTAAAAATGAACAGAAAAAACTCTCCATTACAGTTATCACATAATGGAAAACTGTAATGGAGAGTTTGCAATACAAAATACCAGCGCCGCCTGCAGAATCAGGATGAGCGGCAGCCCGTAGACGAAATACCAATGCCTTGTCTTGTGGTGAAACACACGCATTCCGATAATCGTACCGACACTGCCGCCAATCAGGGCAATGACAAAAAAGGTATACTCCGGAATCCTCCAAAGCTTTTTTACCGCCTTATGCTTGTCAATGCCCATCATGGCAAATCCAATCAGGTTCATCAGCGCCAGATATCCTGCAATAATACTAATCACAACCATAATAATTTAGAGTTCCTTCTGCTCCTGCATTTTCATCGCGCGTACTTTGCAGGAAAGACCAAAGAGGTTGATAAAGCCTTCTGCGTCATGATGGTCATACAAATCACCCGTCTTAAACGAGGCGATGCTTTCGTTGTAAAGAGAATACGGGCTTGTCTCGCCTGCTTTAATGATATTTCCCTTGTAAAGCTTAAACTTCACCTCGCCTGTCACATACTCCTGCGTCTTTTCAATAAATGCCTGGATTGCCTCACGCTTTGGCGTAAACCATTTTCCCTCGTAAACGGTATCGGCAAGCTTATTGCCCATTTCCTTCTTTAATGTATATGTATCACGGTCCAAAATCAGCTCCTCAAGCTGCTGATGCGCTTCCATAAGGATTGTTCCGCCCGGTGTCTCGTAAACGCCGCGCGACTTCATGCCGACAACGCGGTTCTCCACAATGTCAACAATCCCGATACCGTGCTTTCCGCCAAGTCTGTTTAATTCCCGGATAATATCGGAAACTTTCATCGCCTTGCCGTTGACTGTCTTTGGAACGCCCTTCTCAAATGTCATGGTCACATATTCG
>DKYC01000171.1 GCA_002492295.1 Lachnospiraceae bacterium UBA7110 | reverse complement strand
GGTACAGAAAAAGTATCCTTTGTGATTGAACTGGATGCAAACTTTGGGGTAAAGCCCCGGAAGGTCATTGAAAAGTTAGTAAAATATGTGGAAAAGGGGACGGTTTCTCCGTTAGTCATTGGTGGAAAAAAGGTTGGAAAAAAATGGAGGAGTACAGGGTTATCGTCCACATGGGGGCATCTCATGAATGGCGGGGAACTGGTAAAGGCATCTGTTACCTTGACTCTTGAAGAGTATACATAATTAGGGGGATGGGATGATTTCAATTAGTGATGTAAAAATTGTGCTTAATTCGGAGTTTGATGCCGCGCTTCGCGTCGAATTGATAGAGAATGCATCAACAATCCTAACGATGCTGCGCGGCACAAATCCGCTTGACCGAGGAATGGGGCTTGTACCTGGGGAGATTGTTGGACGAAATGTATATACAGCGCGTGCAGCATATACCGTACAGGCTATTGAACAAATCGAACAGTATGAACCGCGATTAGAAGTTATGGAAATTGAATTTGAATCAGCGGAAAATAAATTGATTCCAAAGGTGGTGCTTACTTACAATGGAAACGGATATCAATAATTTGCTTGCACTCCCGGATATATCGGTAATTGATGGCATAACCGTGGATGGCATACAGACGGATATGATTACCGATTTTGAGGGGATGTATCAGAAAGAAACCGGAGAATCGATTACACTCCATCCAGCGGACAAAGATCGACTCAAGCTGAATGCGGTAGCGAATAAACTATTTCAGGCGTATCAGTGCATCGATAAGGGCTTTCGAATGAATTTTTTGCGCTATGCTTATGGGGATTATCTAAAACACCTTGGGGCGCAAAAGAGGACATTTAAGCAGGAATCAAAGCCTGCTGTAACAGTGCTGCGTTTTACTTTGCAAGAAGCACGCGCCCAAGCGACTGCAATTCCAGCCGGAAAAAGAGCAACCGCAGGGGATAATCTATTTTTTGCAACGGACGATTATGCAGAGATAGGTGCGGGAAGTATATATGTGGATGTTCATGCAACCTGTACACAGGCGGGAACAATTGGAAATCACTATGTGCCGGGACAGATTAACGGGATGATGGACAAGATTCCTTACATCGAAAAGGTGGAGAATATCACAGAATCCGAGGGCGGGAGTGATGAGGAGTCCGATGCGGATTTCAGGGAAAGAATTTTTTTAGCTCCTTCATCTTATTCTACTGCTGGTCCCGAAGATGCTTATATCTACTGGGTAAAACAATATAATTCCGCCGCTATCGGAGATGTAAAGGTGATGAGTACAGAGGGAGGAGAAGTTAATATACGAGTAATATTAACAGGAGGTATATTGCCTTCCGAAGCTTTTCTTAGCGGATTAACCGATTTTTTGGAGAGTTCGGCAGTCCGTCCAATGACAGATAAGGTAATTGTTTCTGCGCCGGACGTTGTGGAGTATGATCTGGATTTTACATATTATATTGGCAAAAGTAACAAGTATAACGTAGAAACCATCCAGAAAGCAGCAGAGGAAGCGAAAGATGCTTACATTGCATGGCAGAGAATGCATATCGGGGTGGATATCAATACCGATGTGCTTGTAGAGTTTTTGAGAGCAGCAGGAATAAAAAGGGCAGTGATTCGAAAACCAAGTTATACTGTTGTTCAGGATACGGAAATAGCGATTGTTACTAATGTGTCTATGATATATGGAGGGCTGGAAGATGATTAGCTTGGAGGAAATCGGAGGGCTGTATCAATCCATTCCTGCGAATTTAAAAGATCCCCGAACAAAATCTTTGGCTTATGCTGTGACAGGCAGATTAAACGGCTGCTGGAATGTGCAGCAAAAGTCAAAGTATGGTGTGATGTTGGAAGTGTAGAGGAAAAATATCTTGATTATTTAGCAGCGGATAGCAGAGCATTATTCTACAACTCAGAACTTGCACCGGATGCGAAACGGGCGTTAATTATCAATTCACCTTATTGGTATATGAAACTGGGGACATTAACTGCATTGGAGGAGATTGTAACCGCAGTATTTGGAGAAGGGAAAGTAGAAGAATGGTTTTACTACGGAGGAGAAGCTTACCATTTTCGTATCCATGTAACAGATGCCGACGTAAGTAGCAGCCAGAACAAGATGTTCAAAGAAATGCTGCGTGGCGTGAAGCGTCTTAGCACGCAGCTAGAAGCGATTGACTATATCTTTCAGGATGAGTTTTTGGCTCAGGCAGATTTAGAGTCAGGATTGCGAATGATAAGCTCATTTTACCCGCGCTATAACACGCCGCCATTTCTCTTAGACGGCAGGGCGCGGTTGGATGGAACGTACTATCTAAACGGTTATCTTTCCGGAAAAACTTTAGATTTTTACCCGGTTGTGCTACGAGTGATCATGGGCGCAGACTGGCGCACAGAGCGTACTGGAACGGTGGGAGTGCAGGGATGTTTTCAGCCGTGGGTGCAGCTAGAAGTAGAAACTGATGTGGCTCTTCGGATATGGGGCGCAGCGCGTGCCAAAGCGCAGCTTACAAGCCAACTCTTTTTCTATGGGAATGCCAACGCAAAGACGCAGAATAGCAGTCAGTTGACGATACAGGGCGCAGCGGAAGAGCATATGGACGCGGAGGCTTCGCCGCAGATCATCGTTGATTCTGAGATGGAGATTGCACAGGAGAGCGCACTCCAAATGGAAAGTTTTGCAGACTGCGAGGTAAAAACGGATGGAATTCTGACCGTGGAAAAAGACCTGTGGATGTTAGATGGCAGCGTGATGTTGGATGGAAGTCGGATACTAGACGCAGAAATCTATGAAGAAAAAATATAAGTATAGAAAGGATGGAAAGAATCATGGCACAAGGAGTAATTACAAAAACGGGCAGGGAAAAGCTTTGCAAAGCGCACGCGGGGGACATTACACTGCCAGCAATCGTGCAGATGGCATTTGGCAGCGGCGGGGTAGATGAGAGTGGCACAGTTATCGCAACAACGGGAGAGGAAGTATCTCTGCGAAATGAGCTGTTGAAAAAAAATATTGACAGCCACACTTACCCGATAACAACGACTGGACGCTACAGTACACGTCTTGCCAAAGAGGAACTTGCAGACCAGACCATAAGCGAGATGGGACTGTTTGATGCGGAAGGTGATCTGGTAGCTTACAAAACATTTTTACCAAAAGGTAAGGATGCAGACATGGAGTTTGTTTGGGACATGGACGAGATTTTTTAAGGAGGGGATACCGTGGCAGAGTTTGTAACGAAAAATCCACCGGAGTTTAGCACAGAAATGCGAATGTTAGAACCGACTGATCCGGGACACGCAAATGTCTTTAATCCGCTGATTGCGCAGCTTCTTAATAACGATAACTTTCTAAAGGCTATAGTGGATCTGGCAAAAGAACATATGGAGGATGCTGAAATCCATGTAACGGAAAAGGATAAAGAGTACTGGGATGCCAAAGCTGGTACAACGGCGGCAACGCAGAGCGCGGCAGGACTGATGAGTGCGGGGGATAAGCAAAAACTGGATAATGTGGCGGCGAATGCAGAGGTAAACCAGAACGCACTTTCAAATATCCAAGTCGGAAGTGTCACCATCACAGCGAATGGCAAAACCTCAACATTTACCATGGAAGCCGGGGACAACATCACTTTGACAGCAGACAACGCAACGAAAAAAGTTACCATAAAGTCAAACCGCGATAATGGGAACGCGGATACGCTGGACGGATACCACGCGGAGCATTTTGCGGCGGCAGATCACGGGCATGATGGGAGATATAATACTAAAGCGGAAATAACTACATTGCTAAATCAGAAAGCGGCATCTTCGCACAGCCATACAAAAGCCAGTATCATAGACTTCCCAACAAGTATGCCGCCAACAGAACACTATCATGATGAAAGATATTACACGGAGGCAGAGGTAAACAGCCTGCTGGCGGGTAAGGCTGCATCCTCACATAGTCACGCATATCTTCCGTTATCTGGGGGAACTATGACAGGAGATATTGTTATACCAAGAGCTAAAAAAATTATGATCAATACAGATGCGTCATGGCTTGGTACAGGTTTGGTATTTAAAAATGCAGTGGATAGCACAGATATTGGTTATAATTTAGCGATTGGTATGATATCATCTAGTGGTAAAATAATTTATCCCCTTGAATTTAGAAATTTTAATGACATGGAATATGATATTTTGTGTTTTGGACAATGTGTTGATATAGGTGATGATAATTCTAGTATTTATTGTTTGGGTAAAAAATATTATCTTGGTGCTCCAAACTTTTTGTTTAAAGCCTTATACGCAATCACTGGCACTATTCAAACATCTGATCGTAAGAAGAAG
>DKYC01000112.1:448-6734 GCA_002492295.1 Lachnospiraceae bacterium UBA7110 | reverse complement strand
TGCAGGAGATGGGACTTGAACCCACACAGCCTTGCGACTACAGGCACCTGAAGCCTGCGCGTCTGCCATTCCGCCACTCCTGCAAACAATTAATATTTTACATTGTTTTGGCAGATATGTCAACATGTTTTTTTGGTAATTTCAATTTTCATTTTCCACTGATTATAAAAATGCGGGCGCTTCTGCCCGACGGGAACAATTCCTTTGGGAAAACATGGAGGAAGAACATGAAATATTTACGAAAACTTGCAGGTTTTACAATCCTTTTCATTGGTGTGTTTATGGTATTTGCACTGATTCGGTATCAGGCGGACACGCAGGTGTCGTTTTTACCGGAGCGTCTGCAGTATGATTTTAATGGGGAATGGTACGTTGAAGCGTCGGATGGTACAAAAAAGGATGTGACACTGCCGTATTTTGAGATACATCCTGATGTGGACACGATTGTTTTTGAGAATACGGTGCCGGGAGAATTGGGGGATACGACAATGCGCTTTTTTTCGAAAAATGCGCGGGTGCGTGTTCTTTTGGACGGCGAGGAGATTTACCGGCAGGAAGATGAAAATGAGAGTTCCGATGTGGAGCATTCTGTAGATATTCCCGATGTGTTTTCCCATGGGGTGGTGCAGATTGAGCTGACGGTTTTGGAGCCGGATACAGAGGTGGCGCTTGGGGAGATTGTCCTTGAGATGCAGGAGGTGGTCGTGATTGGGCTGAGTGCAAGCAACCTAGTCGATATCGTCTGCTGCCTGCTGATTTTGGTCGCGGCGGTTATTATGCTTATGCTTGCTCTGATAAGATGGCACACCAGACAGCCGGGACGGGGCGAGTTATTCTTAGGGCTGTTTGGACTGGTTGCGGGGGTTTACAGCTTTATTGGCACCAATACCCTGCCAATCTTTTTCTACAGTACAGAGGGCGCTTATATGGTGCAGGATTATATTGTCTTAATGCTACCGCTGCTTTTGGTATTTTATTTTGAGCGCAATCTGCGGATGCTCTATCCGCGTCGGTTTGCCGTATTGCTGGGGGGCGTTATTTTTAATGCGGGAGCGCAGATTTTTTTGCAGTGGACAGGATTAAAACCATTGGAGAGTATGGCGGAGATTTCGACATCCACAATGTGTGTGGTCTGTGCAGTGGGGATTATGAGTCTTATTCAACTTGAGAACAGTTACCGGAAAAACGAAACATTGCTGTCGGTCATATCTTTGGCGGTGCTGTTGGCAGGGGAGATTTCCAAACTGATTATGTATGGTTTGCAGATGTATATGTATGGAAATATGGCAGGGATGTACGGCATGACTGCATTTGCTGTAGCGACTGCGGCTGTTCATATTCTGCGCATCTCCAAGGAGTACTGGGCGGATGCGGAGGAGCGGCAGAGTATTATGCTTGCACAGGCGAAGAAGAACGCGGACATGGCAAGGCATGAGGCGCTTGTCGCAAATGAGGCAAAAGGAAAATTTTTAGCGCATATGTCCCACGAAATCCGAACACCGATTAACGCGGTGCTTGGCATGGATGAAATGATTTTACGCGAGACAACGGAACGTAATGTCAAGGAATACGCGATGGACATTCATTCGGCGGGACAGACGCTGCTGTCGCTGATTAATGATATTTTGGACTTTTCCAAGATTGAATCCGGGAAGATGGAGATTGTTCCGGTTTTGTATGATTTCAGCAGTTTCATTCATGATTTGGTGAATATGACGGCGCAGCGTGCGGCGGACAAAAACCTTTGCTTTACAGTAGAAATTGACCATATGATTCCGTCCCGTCTGTATGGTGATGATGTGCGTCTGCGTCAGGTGCTGACCAATATTTTAACTAATGCAGTTAAATACACGCATGAGGGAACGGTGTGGCTGCGGGTGAAAAGCCAAAGCACAGGGGATACGGTGCGTCTTTTGTTTGAAGTCGGGGATACGGGAATCGGGATTAAGAAGGAGGACTTACCAAAACTGTCTGCGGAGTTTGAGCGGATTGAGGAGGAAAGGAACCGCAATATCGAAGGCAGCGGGCTTGGCATGAATATCACGATTCAGCTTTTGACACTTTTGGGCAGTAAACTGCAGGTGGAAAGCGAATACGGGAAAGGTTCAAAGTTTTGGTTTGAACTGGAGCAGAAGATTATTGACAGTACGCCGATTGGGGACTTTGAGGCGAAGGTACAGCAGGCGGCGGATACATACAGCTATGATACGAGCGTTTACGCGCCGGATGCAGAGATTTTGGTGGTGGATGACAATGCCGTCAACCGCAAAGTGCTGCGCAGTCTGCTCAAGGAAACGCAGATTCAGGTAACAGACGCGGATGGGGGAATCCAGTGTCTGCGCTTGGTTCAGGAACGTCATTTTGATTTGATTTTTTTGGACCACATGATGCCGGAGATGGACGGTATAGAAACACTGCATCACATTAAAGACCTGCCGCTGTGTCCCTGTAAGGATACGCCTATTATTGTGCTGACGGCAAACGCGGTATCGGGTGCGAAGGAGAAATATTTGTCGGAAGGGTTTGACGATTTTTTGTCAAAGCCGATTATGCCGGTAAAACTCGAGGCGATGCTCAAAACATATCTGCCAAAGGAACTGCTATTAACTGTTCCGGCTAAATTACCGGATGCGTTGCCAAGGCAGCAAACGGACAATGTGAAGGAGGAGCTTTTCGGACAATTGCCTTTGGTGGAGGGACTGGATTGGGATTATGCCTGGCTGCATTTGCCGGATAAGGAGCTTTTGGAGAACACGGTAAAGGAATTTTATGCACAGCTTGACACGGCTGCCGGGCGTTTGGAGCAGGCATATTTACATCTTTTGGAAGAGGGGCAGCTGGAGCAGTACCGCATTCAGGTGCACGCAATGAAGAGCCTTGCGGGGACGGTTGGCATTGTGACTCTTTTTGGAATGGCGAGGGTTTTGGAATATGCGGCAAGGGATGGTAAAACGGAAACGATTTTATCCATGACATCCGTCTTTTTGGAGGAGTGGCGCAGCTACCGGCAGAGACTGCAGGGGGTTTTCGGGATTGGAGATTCAGCGTCGGAGAAAGTAACGGACTATTCGGTGCTTCTTGCGCTTGTGGAGATGGTGCGTGTCAGTATGCAGGAAATGGAATTTGACGCGGCGGACGAGGCGGCAAAAAAGCTGCGAGGGTTTTCGTATCCTGAGCAAATCCGGGCAGATATGCAGGCATTTTTGGAGGCGGTGACAAACCTTGACGTGGAGGAAGTGCAGCGCGTTGCGATGCTTTTGGCAGAACGGATGGCAGATGGGGTGTAGGGGCATTCGGACTCGAAAATAAATGAGGTGGCTAGATTCCAAGGAGGACATTATTATGCCAATGGAGAAAACAATGTGTGAACTCTTTGCGGGAGTTGGAGGATTCCGTGTAGGAATGGAAAGATTAGGAACCGGGTGGAATACAACCTGGTTTTCACAATGGGAGCCGGATAAGGTTAATCAGTGGGCTCATGACTGTTATGTAGGACATTTTGGGGATTTACAGGATATGCGTGGAGAGTACCATACTGGAGAAGATATTTCTTTGATGGATAAGAATGCGATACCGGACCACAATTTGCTAGTAGGTGGGTTCCCGTGTCAGGATTATAGCGTTGCCCATACATTAGCATCGGCACATGGAATTGAAGGAAAGAAAGGGGTTTTGTGGTGGCAGATCCGGGATACAATTATTGCTAAAAAGCCTGCCTTTTGTATTTTTGAAAATGTGGATAGACTGCTCAAGTCTCCGGCAAGTCAGCGTGGAAGGGATTTTGGAATTATATTAGCCTGTTTAGCCGGGTTAAATTATTCTGCTGAGTGGCGCGTTGTGAATGCCGCCTCATATGGTGCAGCACAGAGACGAAGGAGGACTTTTATATTTGCATACAGAAATGACACTGCATATGGACGGAATATGAAAGAGGTAACACCATCCGATGTGATATCCCAAAGAGGATTTATGGTGCAGGCATTTCCCATTGTTTCAAATACGGATATTGTTAATGGAACTTTAGGGGCTTATGCCACAGACGGTGACATAATTCGTATATCAGATAATTTTGCATTTGCATTTGATAAGGCGGGTTATATGCATGATGGTAAAATTTATACTTGTGATATTACGGAAAATGAAATTCAACCTATATTGATTAGGCAGATACTTCAGGAAAATGCAGAAGAAGAGTTTTATATATCAGAAGATAAGATGCCAAAGTGGGTTTATTTAAAGGGGGCAAAGAAGATTCCAAGAAAGACAAAAGATGGTCATGAATACACTTTTTCAGAAGGACCTGTAGCATTTCCTGACCCATGGGATAGACCGGGAAGAACAATGCTGACAAGTGAATCTACATTAAATAGAAGTACTCATGTAGTAACCGACCCGGGTTCTGGCAGGCTGCGCCTGCTGACACCTATTGAGGCGGAAAGGCTGCAAGGTTTTGATGACGATTGGACGAACTCAGGAATGCCAAAAAGAATGAGATATTTCTGTATGGGAAATGCATTAGTAGTTCCCATGATTACAAGAATGGGAGAAGTGCTTGATGTTATTATGGAAAATGAGCCATCGAAAGGAGAAGGAATGCCACTTTCTTATGAATATGACAAACATGACAGACGGGATATTCTGCGTCACGCAAAGGCATTAGAAGGTTACGCTGTAGGTGATGTTTATGAACTTGAGGAACATGGAAAACATCGTGAGGATATGTTGCAATATTATGCAGAAAAGTGCATTCAGGGATGGACAGATGATGAAGGGGTATTCCATAGAGGTGATAAAGGCAGAATTGGTTTTTTAGTACAGGAAGTGTATTTTGATGAACCACGAGATAATGAAGCACAGGCCGATTTGGGTGCTGTTGGAGTGGAGCTGAAGGTCAGTCCATTGATATATAAAACCAGGGCAGGGTTAAAAGTGAAGGAAAGACTGGTTTTGGGAATGATTAACCGAAATGGGCATTTACCGGAAAGATTTTGTGATTCCCATATATACAACAAATGCAAACTGATGATGCTGGTATATTATATTGATGAAACCAATCAGGGGAAAACACCATTCCAATTTCCATTTTATAAATCGGCATATGTTAAAATTCCGGAAGTCGATATGGCTATGATAGAGCAGGATTACAGATATATCAGGGATTGTGTGAATGAGGGCAGATATTCAGACCTTCATGAAAGGGAGGCTCATTATTTATCACCCTGCACAAAAAATGGCGGACGTGCATTTTCGTTTAAGCCCTCGTATATGAATCAGTTGTTTAACGAATATATTGATGCAAATAATTTACTATATGACCCCGATAAAGATGAGGAAACTTATGATATTATACGACAGTATGATGCAATTATCAGTGATGCGGATGAGCTTAGGGGACACACTTTCGAGGAAATTGTCTTAAACCGTTTTAAACCATACATTGGAATGACAGTTACAGAGATAAGACAGTCCTTAATGGAACCAGATGATTTTGAACAATGGTCATCTAGGAAAACGATTGATAAGGCGGAATTTGCACGGACTACATTCGCTATGCTTGGGATAACCAGTGGGCAGGCAGAAGAGTTTGTCAGATCAAATACATATGTAAAAACTTTGCGTGTTAATAGTGATTTGACAATGAATGAGGACATATCATTTTCGGCATTTGAATTTAAGGAGTTGATGGAAGAAAGCTGGGAAGAATCAACTGTTTATGAGGAGATGGTTGACAGACAGTTTTTATGGTCTGTTTTTAAAGAAAAGGGTGATGATTTTGTATTTCATGGCGCCCGTTTTTGGAGTCTGCCACAGGAAGATGAACACATTATCCATGAAGGATGGGATGATATCAGGGACATTATTCGAAAGGGCGTTAAATTTGTAAAAGACCAAAAGGAGGACGGCTCTTTAATTTTAACAAAGAGAGGGAAAAGCAGAATGTTAAATAATTTTCCTGATTCCAAAAATACAAATCCAAAGCGTAAAGAGTATAGATTGTGTAAATCTCCAAAGGCATATAACAAAATCATATCCATTCGTCCTCATGCATCATTGGTGTACTATGATTTGAAATCCATAGGATATGCGGATACGGAAAATCCTAGAAGCAATGGCAGTGAATTGCCAAATGGTGACATTATGACAAAACAGTGTTTTTGGTTTAATAATGAATATATTCTTGGGCAAATTCAGGATATGTTTGAGGAGTAAGTATAAGCGGTGTCCCAGTTATGCTATTTCCACGCCATGGGGGGGCGGTCACTTCATCAATGACAAGGTGGTTATG
>DKYC01000112.1:0-129 GCA_002492295.1 Lachnospiraceae bacterium UBA7110 | reverse complement strand
TTCATCAATGACAAGGTGGTTATGACCGCTCTTGCTTTTCTGATAGCCGAAAGGGGCGGTCATAGCCACACTTATTCAGTTGTGATAATGTTTGATTAAACAAACGGGAATTTAATCATATAAAGCTTC
>DKYC01000089.1:9128-9386 GCA_002492295.1 Lachnospiraceae bacterium UBA7110 | reverse complement strand
TGGTTAAATGTTGGCATTCCTTTTCACCTCCTATGTTATCTCACTCAATGCCAATTCAATCAGGCACATTACATGCATACTTTTACACGCATGCTTTATTATTATACTTTCCGTTCCTAATATTGTCAATTATTTTTTTCCGGTTTTTTAAACATCGCCATTTTTTATCTGAAAAATGCTATATTTTCGTCATTTTATCTCTTTTCTGGCGAATCATTATATATTATAATATTATATATTTAGTAATTTTTCAATTCA
>DKYC01000089.1:0-8823 GCA_002492295.1 Lachnospiraceae bacterium UBA7110 | reverse complement strand
TTTCAATTCACGGTTTATCAGGTGGGAGGATTTTTATGTTACTACGCAAATTAAAAGCAGGTAAAAAAATGAATAAACGGATTGCTTTATCACTCATTGTATCATGTGCCTGTGTTTGTTCGGCATGCGGACAGACTTCGTCTGCTCCAGACACTCTTCCAGGCGATACGGCAGCCATACCGGAAGAGACACAGGTATCCGTGTTACCCGATGAGACCGTCGTTTTGGAAACACTCCCTGAGGAAGAAGTTCCCACAGCCGCATTAGGCGCATCCGGCACAAGGGACAATACGCCCGTGTGCTATGTACCTACTGCATCCGGCATCACGGTCTACTCCAACGCGCTCGCGGAAATTGATGCGTCCAATACCGCCGAAGGCTATATCATGGTTAATTATAAAGGCACAAACCCCAAAGTAAAACTTCAGATTACCGGAGGCAACGGGGTTACCTATACTTATACACTGGGCGGCGGCTATGAAACCTTCCCGCTATCGGCAGGCAGCGGTTCCTACAAGGTAGCGGTTTATGAAAACGTCAGCGGAAACCAGTATGCATTAGCCATATCACAGACAATCAGCGCAAATATTACAAATGCAAACGGTCCTTATCTATATCCTAACCAATATGTGAATTTTAATGCAGGAAGTCAGGTTGTTGCAAAGGCAAAGCAGCTCGCTGAAGGCTGTTCCAACGAATTGGACGTCGTAACAAAGATTTATAATTACGCCACTACCATTACATATGATTATACGAAAGCAAATTCCGTGCAGTCCGGATACATCCCAAACCCCGATGCAATTATGCAGAATGGTACCGGTATCTGTCTCGACTACGCATCTGTCATGGCAAGCATGCTCAGAAGCCAGGGTATCCCTACCCGTCTGGAGGTCGGATATGCCGGCAGTGCTTACCATGCCTGGATTAGCACCTATATTACGGATATCGGTTGGGTGAACGGTGTTATTGAATTTGACGGCGTAAACTGGTCCCTCATGGATCCTACCTTTGCCGCCAGCGCAGGCGACTCCACCCTGAAAAATTTCATTGGGGACGGCAGCAATTATAAGACAAAATATATTTATTAAAATATAAATACATTGATACAATCGGGAGAGTACGGTTATGAAAAAAATAAAAAAGCTGAACAATCGTGAGGTGGCTGCGTTCTGCAGCCAGCTCTCATTGCTTTTACCGGCAGGCATCACGCCATTTGACGCAATCAGCCTGATGGCACAGGACACCTCGTCGGAAGAAGGCAAGGCGCTTCTTTTAGACGTCGAAAATTCCCTTCGCGACGGCCTTACACTTCACGAGGCGCTTGATGGCACAAACGTTTTTCCAGAGTATGTCGTTTCCATGATCCTTTTGGGAGAGGAATCCGGAAATCTTGACATTATCATGAAAAAGCTTACGGAATACTACGAACAGCAGTGCATCATTTCGGATTCCGTCAAAAGTGCAGTCCGTTATCCTTTCATCATGGTTTGTCTGATGCTGTTCATTCTTGCAGTTCTGCTGATAAAAATCCTTCCTATTTTTAATCAGGTATTTATCCAGCTCGGAAGCGAACTGACAGGTGTTTCAAAACAGCTGATGAATATCGGCTACGCAATTCAATCCGCCTCCGGTATTTTTATCATACTGCTGATTTCCGCCGCAGTGATTGGACTTTTCTTTGCCAAAAGCCCTACGGGACGCGCATGGGGCAGACATTTTCTACACACGAACCGTTTCACAAAGGGATTCTATCTCGGTGTTGCCTACAGCCGTTTTGCAGGGGCGCTTTCCATGATAACAGCCGGCGGCATTGATATCTTTAAGGGGCTTGAACTTGCCAACCGCTTAATCGACAACGAACTCATGGACGAAAAGGTAAAAGCCTGCAGCGAGGTTCTTTCAGACGGCGGTTATCTGTATGAAGCAATTAAGGACGCTGATATTTTCCGGGCGCAGCATCAGAGAATGCTCCAAATCGGCTACCGCTCCGGAAACAGTGAAGTTGTTTTTGATAAAATTGCAAAGCATTATGAGGATGATACACTCTCGCGCATTCAGAAGATTCTCGGCGCAATTGAGCCTACCCTTGTCATTGTCTTTTCACTGATTGTCGGTCTGATTTTACTTTCCGTAATTATGCCTTTGATTGGTATTATGTCAAGTATCGGATAACTGGGAGGTTTTTCATGAATCGTTTTACAAACCACAGAAACATAACGCTTTCCCAAATATGGCAGCTTCTTTCACTTGCCTTTATAATTGGTTTTGTGATTTTTTTTATCAGCGGAATCAACACGGTCGACGACTCTACCACAAGCGAACAGGCAAAAAGCCTTGAATCCGCCGTCCGGCGCAGCGTCGCCCAATGCTATGCCGTGGAAGGTACCTATCCGCCAAGCCTTGACTATCTGAAAAACCATTACGGTCTGATTTACGATGCCGATAAATTTTATATAGACTATACCGCAATCGGTTCCAATATTATGCCCGATATCACAATTCTTCCAAGGTCTGAAGGTGAAATCGGTTTTATTTCAGTCAATTAAACGAGAAAAACATATTGTGAAAATGTTGACAATAGAAACTTTTCACGGAAAGGGAGTAACCATGCCCGAACGAGAAAACGGTCGCCATATGATTGACCTCCTCTTTGTTTTATCACTTTTTTGCGTTTTTGCCGCCTCCTCCGTCGTTTTAATTCTCTTTGGGGCTGACATCTACAACAAGACAGTGGCATACATGAACGAAAATTATGCATCACGTACCTCCGTAGCATATATCACTGAGAAAATACGACAGTCAGACATCTGTGATTCTGTCAGGATTGACGACAGCCTGGGCTATGAACGGCTTCTGATGACACGCAATATTAACGGAATGGAATACGCCACCTCTCTCTATGAGTATGATGGCTATTTATACGAGCTTTTTGCACGAACCGACATTGAGCTTCCGATTGACGCCGGGCAACAGGTCATCGCACTGACAGCGCTTGATTTCGAATTTGTTTCCGACAGCCTTTTAAAAGTACGGTACTGTGACGAGTCGGAAAAAGAAACGGAATTATACATTCACCTGCACTGCGGGAAAGCAGATTAACTGATGCAGAAATGGGGGAATATTATGAAAACACAATATGCCGCTTCACGTTCAGGACTTTTTTTAATTGAATTAATCCTGTCCATATTCTTCTTTATCATTGCTGCAGCCATAGTTATGCAGCTTTTCGTAAAGTCCCATTTTGTCAGCGAGGACGCAATCAACACCAACTATGCCCTCCTCTACACACAAAATATTTCCGAACTGTTCCTTTCGGCAAACGGGGATTTTAGCGTGCTGGAGCAGGAATTTCACCCTGAAACGATTCCAATCTCCGACTACGATGCCTCTGCAGCCTTGTATTTTGACAAAGACTGGCAAAGACTGGCTGCAGCGGAAGATGCTGCTTATATGGTCAGCTTTCATTATAACAAAGAAACAGCCGAAAACCCATTCGCATACCTTAACATTTACATCAACGAATGTCCCAACAGCTATGAACCGCTGAAGGAATACGATTATACACTCGACTGCATTCATCATCAGGAGATTAAAAAATATACGGGAGGCGGCCTCAATGGATAAAAAACGTGAATTTACGATAAACATCGGGCTTCCCTCAATTATGCTGATTTTCGTGGTATTATGCCTGATATCGTTTGGTGTCCTTTCACTCGTGAGCGCAAACGCTGACAGGAAACTCAGCCAAAAAGTATTAGAGCGCTCCGCGGCATATTATGATGCCTGCAACATGGCGGAAGAAAAACTCTGTGAGCTGGATACCGCGTTAAAAAAAGCCTATCAGGAAAATCCAGACCAAACTGATTACCTCTCCGCCATTTCCACACTCCCGACAGAATTTACCATTGAAATCAGTGATATTCAGTATCTTGAAGTAACACTTTCTTATCTGTATCCGGAGTCGGCGCAAGAACCGTTCTATCTGCTCCAGTCATGGAGGGTCGTGACCCGGGATGATTTAGACTATGATACAGGTCTTCACTTAATGGAAATTGAGGACATTGAATAAAGCTTAACTCATTATTTTCATCGTAATGACTGTAGGCAAAAGCAAACAGCATGTGCTCCGTAAACACATGCTGTTTGTTTTTGTCTTTCTTTAAATTCCTTTCATCTTTAGAACGAAAGCGACATGTTATGCTCCGAAATCCCACTCTCCGAATGTGATATACTGTAACCATTGCCCTCATAGCTATAATCGTCTTCGAAATTAATCGTATCCTCCGCCTCAACATCCGTATTAAGCTTTACATTCCTGTAACGTCTTAAGCCCGTGCCTGCCGGGATAAGCTTACCGATAATAACGTTCTCTTTCAATCCAATCAGCGGGTCAATCTTACCCTTAATTGCCGCCTCCGTGAGCACCTTTGTCGTCTCCTGGAAGGAAGCCGCGGAAAGGAACGAGCTCGTAGCAAGCGCCGCCTTTGTAATACCAAGGATAATATCCTTCGCCTCCGCCGGCTGCTTTCCCTCTGCAAGCAGCTTCTCATTGATTTCCTCAAGCTCTAACGCATCAACCAGTGTTCCCGGAAGGAACTCCGTATCGCCGCTTGTCTCAATGCGCTTCTTCTTTAGCATCTGACGCACAATTACCTCAATGTGCTTATCTGCGATATCAACCCCCTGCAGACGGTAAACTCTCTGAACCTCACGCAGCAGATAGTTCTGGACAGCGTCAATCTTCTTAATTTCAAGCAAATCATGAGGATTTACACTACCCTCTGTCAGCTCGTCACCAGCTTCAATCTCCGCGCCGTCCGTAATCTTAATGCGGGAACCATACGGAATCAGATACGTCTTCTCATTCACACCATCAGAAACAATAATCTCACGCTTCTTCTTGGTATCCTTAATCGTAGCCGTTCCTCCAATCTCCGCAATAATCGCAAGTCCCTTGGGCTTCCTTGCCTCAAAAAGCTCCTCTACACGCGGAAGACCCTGTGTAATATCGTCGCCGGCAACACCGCCGCTGTGGAAGGTTCTCATCGTAAGCTGCGTACCCGGCTCACCAATCGATTGCGCCGCAATAATACCGACCGCCTCACCAATCTGAACCGGTTCGCCGGTTGCCATGTTCGCGCCGTAGCATTTTGAGCAGATACCGATACGGGATTTACAGCAAAGAATGTTCCTGATTTTCACCTTCTCAATCGGCTCACCCTTCTCGTTCACACCCTTGCTCATAATCTTGGAAGCGCGGCTTGGCGTAATCATGTGATTCTTCTTTACAATGATATTGCCGTCCCTGTCCTTAATATCTTCACAGGAATACCTTCCCGTAATTCTGTCTTTTAATCCCTCGATGGTCTCCCTGCCGTCCATAAACGCGGCAACCTCCATACCCGGAATATAATCCTTGCCCTCGCAGCAGTCAACCTCACGGATAATCAGTTCCTGACAGACATCAACCATTCGGCGCGTCAGATAACCCGAGTCCGCCGTACGAAGCGCCGTATCCGACATACCCTTTCTGGCACCATGTGCTGACATAAAGTATTCCAATACATCAAGCCCCTCACGGAAGTTTGACTTAATCGGGAGCTCAATCGTACGTCCCGTCGTATCCGCCATCAGACCACGCATGCCTGCAAGCTGCTTAATCTGCTGGTTGGAACCACGGGCACCCGAATCCGCCATCATAAAGATATTGTTATACTTGTCAAGTCCGTTAATCAGCTTATCCGTCAGCTTATCATCCGTCTCCTTCCATGTCTCAACGACTGCCTTATAACGCTCCTCGTCCGTCATCAGACCACGGCGGAAATTCATCGTAATACGGTCAACCGTCTTCTGCGCCTCCGCAAGCATTTCCGCCTTCTCGGCAGGCACCGTCATATCAGAGATTGAAACGGTCATCGCGGCTCTCGTCGAGTACTTATATCCCATCGCCTTAATACTGTCAAGCACCTCTGCCGTTTTTGTCGCACCGTGAATATTGATAACCTTCTCCAAAATCTGCTTTAACTGTTTCTTTCCGACATGGAAATCCACCTCCAGCAGCAGCTCGTCTTCCGGCTTCGTCCGCTCTACAAACTCCAAATCCTGCGGCAGGATTTCATTAAAAATAAACCGTCCAAGCGTAGACTCTACATTTGCCGTAACCGTCTCACCGCTCTCCAGTGTTTTAGTAACACGCACCGTAATTCTTGAATGCAGTGTACATGCGCCGTTCTCATATGCCAAAATTGCCTCGTTGACATTCTTAAAGAACTTGCCTTCGCCCACCGCACCGGGACGCTCCTGCGTCAGATAATAAATACCAAGCACCATATCCTGTGAAGGAACGGCAACCGGACCGCCGTCCGACGGCTTTAACAGGTTGTTCGGCGACAAAAGCAAAAATCTGCACTCCGCCTGCGCCTCTACGGAAAGCGGAAGATGTACCGCCATCTGGTCTCCGTCAAAGTCGGCATTAAACGCTGTACAAACAAGAGGATGAAGCTTAATCGCCTTACCCTCGACAAGAATGGGCTCAAACGCCTGAATACCAAGTCTGTGCAGTGTCGGTGCACGGTTTAACATCACCGGATGCTCCTTAATCACATCCTCAAGCACATCCCACACCGCCTGATCGAGTTTCTCCACAAGCTTCTTTGCATGTTTAATATTCTGCGAAATCTGCCGGGACACAAGTTCCTTCATAACAAACGGCTTAAACAACTCAATCGCCATCTCCTTGGGCAGGCCACACTGATAAATCTTTAATTCCGGTCCTACGACAATAACGGAACGCCCTGAATAATCCACACGCTTGCCAAGCAGATTTTGGCGGAACCGCCCTGATTTTCCTTTGAGCATGTCGGAAAGCGACTTCAACGCCCTGTTCCCCGGTCCGGTAACCGGACGGCCGCGTCTGCCGTTATCAATCAGTGCATCAACCGCCTCCTGAAGCATTCTCTTCTCGTTGCGCACGATAATATCCGGTGCGCCAAGCTCCAAAAGCCTCTTCAAACGGTTATTTCTGTTGATAATCCTTCTATACAGGTCATTTAAATCCGATGTCGCAAAACGTCCGCCATCCAGCTGAACCATCGGACGCAAATCAGGAGGAAGCACAGGAATGGTATCCATAATCATCCACTCCGGTCTGTTGCCTGACGCACGGAACGATTCGACGACCTCAAGGCGCTTTACGATTTTTGCACGTTTTTGTCCTTTTGTGCTGTCATTCTTCAACTCCGCTGAAAGCTCCTCACACTCCTTTTCAAGGTCGATGGCACACAGAAGCTCTTTGATTGCCTCCGCCCCCATGCCTACGCGGAAAGTATTTCTACCGTATTTTTCCACATTGTCCTGATATTCCTTTTCCGACAGTACCTGCTTATATTCCAAATCCGTCTGCAGTGGGTCAAGTACAATATAAGAAGCAAAATACAAAACCTTCTCAAGCACTCTCGGCGTCAAATCAAGAATTAATCCCATACGGCTGGGAATCCCCTTAAAATACCATATATGGGATACCGGAGCCGCAAGCTCAATATGCCCCATACGCTCCCTGCGGACACTTGACTTCGTAACCTCAACACCGCATCGGTCACAGATAACGCCCTTATAACGTATTTTCTTATATTTCCCACAATGGCACTCCCAGTCCTTGCTGGGACCAAAAATCCTCTCGCAATACAGACCGTCGCGCTCCGGCTTTAAAGTTCTGTAATTAATTGTCTCGGGCTTTGTCACCTCGCCCCTTGACCACTCCCTTATTTTCTCAGGAGAGGCAAGACCTATTTTTATGGCATCAAATGAAATAGACTGACTCTGTTCATTTTTCATCTCAGACATTTTGGCACTCCTTCCAAATATACCGATAATTTGCTATTCTGTTCAAAATCATTCGTCAAAATCATCAAACTCGTCTTCTTCGTCAAAATCATCCGCCGAATAATCTTCATCTTCCGCAAAATCATCCTCGTCTTCAGCATCAATCAAATCGCCGCTCGCCGCGTCAAATTCCTTTTGCTGATAGCCTTCAAGGTTTTCCCTGTTGTCATACTTGTTATCGCCTTCCATCTCCACACGGAAATCAGATTCACTGTAATCAACAGATTCTTTAAGCTCGACCTCATTTCGGTTCTCATCATACACCTTGACGTCAAGACCAAGCGACTGCAATTCCTTGAGTAATACCTTAAACGACTCGGGAATGCCCGGCTCCGGAATATTCTCGCCCTTAATAATTGCCTCGTATGTCTTAACACGTCCGACAACGTCATCCGACTTCACTGTCAGGATTTCCTGAAGGGTATGGGACGCGCCATATGCTTCAAGCGCCCAAACCTCCATCTCACCGAAACGCTGCCCGCCAAACTGCGCCTTACCGCCAAGGGGCTGCTGCGTAACCATACCGTACGGTCCGGTAGAACGCGCATGAATCTTATCATCCACAAGATGATGGAGCTTCAAATAATGCATGTGCCCGATTGTAACGGGACTGTCAAAATACTCGCCTGTCCTTCCGTCACGCAGCCTTACCTTACCGTCCCTTGAAATCGGCACGCCCTTCCAATATTTCCTGTGCTCCCTGTTCTCTGATAAATATTCCAAAACTTCCGGCAAAAGTTCATCCTTATGCTTTGCTTCAAACTCTTCCCATTCGAGATTTACATAATCATTTGCAAGCTCCAGCGTATCCATGATATCCGCCTCGTTTGCACCGTCAAATACCGGTGTCGCCACATTAAAGCCAAGCGCCTTTGCCGCGAGCGAAAGGTGGATTTCAAGTACCTGACCGATATTCATACGCGAAGGCACACCAAGCGGATT
>DKYC01000164.1:14715-15188 GCA_002492295.1 Lachnospiraceae bacterium UBA7110 | reverse complement strand
GGGCAACGGACAGATTGTACATGCCAGTACATCAAAGACAGGAATTATTGTTTCCAGCGCAACATATAGAAATATTCTTACAGTGAGAAGAATCTTCTAATGAAAAGTTGAAAAGTCTGAATGGTTTTATGGAAAGCCATTTATGAAAAAGGGATTTGAAATCCGGTATAAAAACTGTAGAGGAACACAAAACAGAATGGAATGTGTTCCTCTATTTTGTGTCCTGTTTTTTCTTCCGAAAAATTGCACAAAAACCTGAAAAAGAAAATTTATGACATAACCGTCATTTTTTCACAGGTTCACAACATATCCACAGAAAAAAATATAAAAAAGGGCGCAAAATGGACTTATACACCGAGTTATCCACATCATCCACACGCTTGAACACGTTTTCTTGTGGAAATCAGGGGATATTTATCGAAAATCAGTTTTGTATATTTTTTACAACAGTTAGCGTGAAAAAATGAATAAAA
>DKYC01000164.1:14092-14438 GCA_002492295.1 Lachnospiraceae bacterium UBA7110 | reverse complement strand
TTAGCGTGAAAAAATGAATAAAAACGGCATAAGAATTGAAAAAATATTTTATAAATTGGAAAATATATTGAAAAAATATATAGTTATGTTATAATTGAAATACAATTGAAACATGGTTTTAATTCCCGCGAGCAATGAGTCAGACGGTCGTGCCTGCACGGACATTTGGCATATGCCGCGAGGGTCGCATACCCGTTGCCTGCAGCGGGGATGTGACGGGCTATCAAGTATGAACGGAAGGGATGTGGACACAATGAAATTTATTATTAGTGGTAAGAACATCGACGTAACACCTGGTTTAAAGGCGGCAATTGAGGACAAGATTGGAAAGCTTGAAAAATATTTT
>DKYC01000164.1:4566-13822 GCA_002492295.1 Lachnospiraceae bacterium UBA7110 | reverse complement strand
ATTGGAAAGCTTGAAAAATATTTTACGCCGGAAACGGAGGTACAGGCGACATTAAGTGTCGAAAAGGAACGACAAAAGATTGAAGTGACAATTCCGATGAAAGGAAATATCATTCGCTCGGAGCAGGTAAGCAACGATATGTATGTGTCAATAGACCTTGCGGCAGGAGTGATAGAACGGCAGTTAAAGAAATATAAAAATAAGTTCCGCGCAGAACAGCAGGCAGGAGCAGCGAGCCTGAGGACGGATTTCATTGAGAAGGATGAAGTCCATGATGATGAAATTAAAATTGTCCGTACCAAGCGGTTTGACATCAAGCCGATGTATCCGGAGGATGCATGTGTTCAGATGGAGCTTTTGGGGCATGATTTCTATGTATTCTGCAATGCGGAGACGGATGAAGTAAATGTTGTTTACAAGAGAAAGGGAGACACCTACGGTCTGATTGAGCCGGAAGTTTAATCAAGTTCAAATACAGAAAAGAAAACGCAAGTCGTCAGGCTTGCGTTTTTTTGCATTTCACGTTCCTTTTTTTCATATATTAAAGAGATAAGAGTGCGGCGGACGGCAGGGAGGACTGCTATGAAACATTCTAAAAACCAGATTTTTGCCTGTCTTGTTATGGCGGCTGTTTTGCTGGCGGCAGGGATTTACGGATATGAGGGCACAAAGGAGAGCGTGCCTGTGGCGCAGACAGATGACAGCAATATTAAATGGGTTGATTTTAAGGTACCTGCGGAGATATTAAAGAAGGCATGCCTTTTGGATGTGCAAAGCTACGGGAATGAGACTCACTTGGACTGGATTACGCTGCTTGCCTATGCGGCAGTAAGGGGAGGAGGGGAATTTGGCAAAAAATCGGGCGGCTATATTGAGGAGGCGGCCGCAAAGCTTGAGGCGGGGGAAGAGACCAGGGAGAGTCTTACCGAAAAGTATCAATACTTTTCCTATTACTATAATGCGTATACGGCTGTGCTTGGCGGAATGGTGGGGGAGTATGAAATGGAAAATGAAAACGGGGAAATGGAGAGAAAGTACGGACTGAAGGCATTCTCTCCGATTGCAAAGGGATTTCAATATCAGGATTATGATGATTTTGGGGTATCGCGCTCGTTTGGCTATAAAAGGCAGCATTTGGGACATGATATGATGGGACTGATTGGCACGCCGATTATTGCCTGTGAGTCCGGCTATGTAGAGGCGCTTGGCTGGAACCGTTACGGCGGCTGGCGCATCGGAATCCGCAGTTTTGACAAAAAACGGTATTATTACTATGCGCATCTGAGGCAGAACCGTCCGTATGCGGAAGGTTTAAAGGAGGGCGATACGGTATCTGCAGGCGATGTCATCGGTTACATGGGACATACAGGGTACAGTGACAAGGAGAATGTCAACAATATCGACGCTGTGCATCTGCATGTCGGACTGGAACTGGTTTTTGATGAAAAGCGGCGGGAAAGCGGCAATGAGATATGGATTGATTTTTACCAGATTGCGCGGTTTTTAAGTGCAAACAGAAGCGAGGCGGTACGCGATGAAACAACGAAAGAATGGCACCGGAAATATGCATTTAGGGATTGCTTTTTTTTTAACAATGTGATAGAATACAAGCAATGATTGTGATAAAAATAACAAACACAATCGGAGGCTCATTTAACCAAGAATAATCAGTGATTAAAATGGAGGAAAAAGACAATGGCAAAGAAAATCGTATTAGCAGGCGCATGCCGTACGGCAATCGGTACTATGGGCGGTTCACTCAGCACGACTCCTGTGGCAGAGTTGGGCTCTATCGTCATCAAGGAGGCTTTAAACAGGGCAGGGGTTGCTCCTGACAAGGTAGACCATGTATATATGGGCTGTGTGATTCAGGCAGGTCAGGGACAGAATGTGGCGCGGCAGTCGGCAATCAATGCAGGACTTCCGATTGAGGTACCTGCTGTTACAGTTAATGTAGTCTGCGGTTCCGGTCTGAATTGTGTGAATATGGCTGCACAGATGATTTTGGCAGGTGATGCGGATGTTGTTGTAGCAGGCGGTATGGAAAACATGTCTATGGCTCCGTTTGCACTTCCGAATGCACGTTTTGGATATAGAATGAACAATGGTGTTTTGGTGGATACCATGATTAAGGATGCGCTGTGGGATGCATTTAATGATTATCATATGATCCGGACAGCAGATAATATCTGTGATGAATGGAAGATTACAAGGGAGGAGCTTGACGAGTTTGCGTTAAAGAGCCAGCAGAAGGCGGAAGCGGCACAGAAGTCAGGCGCATTTGATAAGGAAATCGTTCCGGTCATGGTGAAAAAGAAGAAAGAAACAATTGAGTTTAAGGTTGACGAAGGACCAAGGGCAGGCTCTACAATGGAAGGTCTTGCGAAGCTTCGTCCGATTAATAAGGATAAATACGTTACGGCTGGTAACGCGTCAGGAATTAACGACGGCGCTGCTGCAATTGTTGTTATGAGCGAGGAGAAGGCAAAGGAATTGGGTGTAACACCGATGGCAGAGTGGGTTGCAGGCGCACTTGCAGGCGTAAGACCGGAGGTTATGGGTATCGGTCCCGTAGCGGCGACAAAGAAGGTGCTGGCAAAGACAGGCATGAAGATTGAGGATTTTGATATTATCGAGGCAAACGAGGCATTTGCGGCACAGTCAATTGCGGTTGGAAGAGAATTGGGCATTGATGTGGATAAGCAGCTCAATCCAAATGGAGGCGCAATCGCATTAGGACATCCGGTAGGAGCGTCAGGCTGCCGTATCTTAGTAACGCTTCTTCATGAGATGGAGGCAAAGGGTGCGAAGACCGGTCTTGCGACACTTTGTATCGGCGGCGGCATGGGCTGCTCAACGGTTGTTAAAAAATATGAAGCTGACGTGTAAAGAAATTCTAAGTTACACGTAGGAAGAACGCAAGCGTTTTTCAGATATAAATGGAGGTTAGAATGGAATTTGTATTATATGAAGGAAACGGCGCGGTTGGTACCATCACAATCAACCGCGAGAAGGCTTTAAATGCATTAAATTCGCAGGTGCTTGACGAGCTTGACGCGACGCTTGACGCGGTAGACCTTGAGACAGTGCGCTGCCTGATTCTGACAGGCGCAGGCGCGAAATCGTTTGTGGCGGGTGCGGACATCGGCGAGATGAGCACGCTCACGAAGGCAGAGGGAGAAGCGTTTGGCAAGAAGGGAAATGATGTGTTTAGAAAACTTGAGACATTCCCGATTCCTGTGATTGCGGCAGTAAACGGTTTTGCACTTGGCGGCGGCTGTGAGCTTGCTATGAGCTGCGACATCAGGATTTGTGCGGAGAATGCCGTATTTGGACAGCCTGAGGTTGGGCTTGGCATTACACCGGGATTTGGCGGTACGCAGAGACTTGCACGTTTGGTTGGCGCAGGTATGGCAAAGCAGATGATTTATACGGCAAGAAATATCAAGGCGGACGAAGCATACCGTATCGGTCTTGTAAATGCGGTTTATCCGGCGGATGAGCTGATGGCGCAGGCGCAGAAGATGGCGGGTGGCATTGCCAAGAACGCGCCGATTGCCGTTCGCAACTGTAAGAAGGCAATCAACGAGGGGCTTGACGTGGATATGGACAAGGCAATCGTAATTGAGGAAAAGCTGTTTGGCGGCTGCTTTGAGACAGAGGATCAGAAATACGGAATGGCATTTTTCCTTGACAAGAACAAGGAAAAGGTAAAAGAGCCGTTTCAGAACAGATAGTTTGAAGAGAAGGAGGATACGGAACATGAAAGTAGGTATTATTGGCGCAGGAACAATGGGTTCAGGAATTGCACAGGCTTTTGCAATGACAGACGGATATGAGGTTTGCTTATGTGATATTAAGCAGGAGTTTGCAGACGGTGGAAAGGCTAAAATCTTAAAGAACCTGAATTTCCTTGTAGGCAAGGAGAAAATTACACAGGAAAAGGCAGATGCCGTTGCAGCAAAGATTGTGACCGGCTTAAAGGATATTTGTACGGACTGTGACCTTGTGATTGAGGTTGCACCTGAGAAGATGGAAATTAAGAAGACAACCTTTAAGGAGCTGCAGGATATTGTAAAGCCGGAATGTATTTTCGCGACGAATACTTCATCGCTTTCGATTACGGAAATGGGCGCTGGCTTAGACCGTCCTCTGATTGGTATGCATTTCTTCAATCCCGCAGACAGAATGAAGCTTGTTGAGGTTATTGCAGGTGCAAATACTCCGGCTGACCTGGTGGAGAAGATTAAGGGGATTGCAACTGAAATTGGAAAGACTCCGGTAGAAGTAAATGAGGCAGCAGGCTTTGTCGTAAACAGAATTTTGATTCCGATGATTAATGAGGCAATTAATGTGTATGCTGCAGGCGTTGCAAGCGTTGCGGATATTGATGTGGCAATGCAGCTTGGCGCAAACCATCCGATGGGACCTTTGGCACTGGGTGATTATATCGGACTGGATATTGTGCTTGCAATTATGGAAGTAATTTATGCGGAAACTGGCGATTCGAAGTATGCACCGTCTCCGCTTCTTAGAAAGATGGTACGTGCAGGGAAGCTTGGCAAGAAGACAGGCGTAGGCTTCTACGATTATTCTAAAAAATAAGCAGTTGTTAATAGAGAGTTAAATGGAGGAATAGTAACATGGATTTTACATTAAGTAAAGAGCATGAAATGGCGCGCTCCCTGTTCAGGGAATTCGCGGAGAAAGAGGTAAAACCTCTTGCAATCGAAGTAGACGAGACAGAGGAGTTTCCGAGAGAGACTGTTGCTAAAATGGCAAAAGCGGGCTTTATGGGGATTCCTGTTCCCAAGGAATACGGCGGACAGGGCTGCGACATTCTGACATATGCAATGTGTGTTGAGGAGCTGGCAAAGGTCTGCGGTACGACGGCAGTTATTGTTTCCGCACATACATCGCTTTGCTGTGACCCGATTTTGACATACGGCACAGAGGAGCAGAAACAGAAATATTTACCGGATCTTGCAAGCGGCAAAAAGATTGGTGCATTTGGTCTGACGGAGCCTGGCGCAGGTACCGACGCACAGGGACAGCAGACAAAGGCTGTTTTAGAGGGTGATGAGTGGGTATTAAACGGTTCAAAGATTTTCATCACAAACGGAAAAGAAGCGGATGTTTATGTTATTTTTGCCATTACGGGTATGATTGAGAAGCGCGGCAGAATGACAAAGGAAATTTCCGCATTTATCGTAGAGAAGGGAACGCCCGGATTTTCATTCGGTACGAAGGAGAAGAAGATGGGTATCCGCGGTTCCTCAACTTATGAGTTGATTTTTACGGACTGCCATATTCCGAAGGAGAATATGCTCGGTCAGCAGGGCAAGGGCTTTGGTATCGCAATGCATACGCTTGATGGTGGACGTATCGGTATCGCTGCACAGGCGCTGGGTATCGGAGAGGGCGCACTGGAGAGAACCATTGCGTATGTTCAGGAGAGAAAGCAGTTTGGACGTGCAATCGGTGCATTCCAGAATACACAGTTCCAGCTTGCGGACATGGCGACAAAGGCTCAGGCTGCACAGTATATGGTTTATAAGGCAGCCTGTACGAAGGATCAGTACACAAAGGATCATAAGACTTCTTACAACGTAGAGGCAGCTATGGCGAAGCTTTACGCGGCAGAGATGGCTATGGAAGTGACTACAAAGGCGGTACAGCTTCACGGCGGATACGGCTATACGAGAGAGTATGAAGTAGAGCGCATGATGAGAGATGCGAAGATTACCGAGATTTACGAAGGTACCAGTGAAGTTCAGCGGATGGTTATATCGGCAAATCTGTTAAAGTAGAAATATAAACAATCTATAGAAATAGAAGGAGAACAAACATGAAAGTTGTAGTATGTGTGAAACAGGTACCGGATACAAAGGGCGGCGTGAAGTTCAATCCCGACGGTACACTTGATAGAGCGGCAATGCTGACAATCATGAATCCTGATGACAAGGCAGGTCTTGAGGCGGCATTAAGATTAAAGGATCAATATGGCGCGGAAGTAACAGTCGTTACAATGGGACTTCCCAAAGCAGAGGAAGTGCTTCGCGAGGCGCTTGCAATGGGTGCGGACAAGGGCATTCTCGTAACGGACAGAGTGCTTGGCGGCGCGGATACATGGGCAACCTCGCAGACCCTTGCAGGTGCAATCAGAAATTTGGATTATGACCTCATTATCACAGGACGTCAGGCTATTGACGGCGATACAGCGCAGGTTGGACCGCAGATTTCGGAGCACCTTGGCATTCCTGTTATTTCGTATGCACAGAATATCAAAATCGAAGGCGACAGCGTTGTTGTAGAACGTCAGTACGATGACAGATATCATGTGTTAAAGGCAAAGATGCCTTGCTTAATCACTGCACTTGCAGAGTTAAATGAGCCTCGTTATATGACACCCGGAGGAATTTTTGATGCGTATAAGGCAGAGATTACCACATGGGGCAGAGCAGACTTGAAGGACGTAGAGGACTCGAATCTTGGATTAAAGGGTTCCCCGACACAGATTGCGCGGGCATCCGATAAGGTTCGTAAGGGAAAGGGCGAAAAGGTGAACTTAGACGCTTCCGAGTCCGTAGAATACATCATGAACAAGTTAAAGGAAAAACATGTCATTTAATATGTTGATATCATTAATTGGAGGTTTATCATGAATTTAGAAGAATATAAAGGCGTCTTTGTCTTCGCACAGCAGGTAGATAACAAGGTCAGCGGAATCGCCCTTGAGCTGATTGGCGAAGGAAAAAGACTCGCAGAAAAATTATCGGCAGAGGTAACGGCAGTATTAGTCGGAAGTGGCGTCAAGGGTTTGGCAGACGAGCTTGCGGCTTACGGTGCGGACAGGGTTATCGTCGTGGATGACCCTGAATTAAAGGAATACAGGACAGAGCCCTACGCGCATGCATTGGCATCTGTCATCAATAAATATAAACCGGAAATCTTACTCGTAGGTGCGACTGCAATCGGACGTGATTTGGGACCGAGGGTTTCCGCAAGAGTACACACAGGTTTAACGGCAGACTGTACATCCCTTGAAATCGGCGATTTCCCGATTAACCCGATTCCGGGAAAGGAGCAGAAGCATAATCAGCTTCTGATGACAAGACCTGCATTTGGCGGCAACACAATCGCAACCATTGCATGTCCGGATTTCAGACCGCAGATGGCGACAGTACGTCCCGGTGTTATGCAGAAGCTTGAGAAAAAAGAAGGCGCAAAGGCTGTTATTGAGGAGTTCAATCCGGGTTTTACACCGGACAGCAAGTATGTTGAGATTGTAGAGATTGTTAAGAATATCACAGATACGGTTGACATTATGGATGCGAAGATTTTGGTATCCGGCGGACGTGGCGTTGGCAGTCCTGAGAACTTTAAGCTTTTGGATGATCTGGCGGAGGCGATTGGCGGTACGGTAAGCTGTTCGCGTGCGGTTGTTGACGCTGGCTGGAAGAGCAAGGATTTGCAGGTTGGACAGACCGGTAAGACGGTTCGCCCGAACGTATACTTTGCAATCGGTATTTCCGGTGCCATCCAGCACTTGGCAGGTATGGAAGAATCCGATATTATTATCGCAATCAATAAGGACGAAACTGCTCCCATCTTTGATGTAGCGGATTTTGGTATTGTAGGCGATTTGAATAAGATTGTGCCGATGCTGACTGAGCAGATTAAAGCTGCAGTTGCAAACAAGTAATTAAAGTGAATTGAAATAAAAGACTCACAGCCTGGAAAATGGCATGTGAGTCTTTTTTACGGCTAAGAACCTGAATTCCCTATAAAGAAGGTCTTAACTTCCGGTCAATCTGCGAAAGAAGCTTTTCCATACATAATCCCAACAGATAGACGGCTAAGACGCAGGGGACAAATACCAGCCAGTAAACGAGAAGGTCGTTGTATGTGCTGCCGTTTAAGGTCAGGAAATGGCGGAGTGTTTTCAGTCCGTACCAACAGATAAAGGAATGGACTAAATACATTCCGTAAGAATGCTGCCCACAGCTTGCAAGAAAACGGCTTATGCATGTTTTCGCAAATTCTTTCGAAGCGGATAAACGCTTTTTTTCAATGTGAATAAGTGTTGCCGCCAGCCAATATACTGCCAGGCCAACGATGGAAGGAATGAGTGTATAAATGTAATTTTGTTCCGGGAGCAGGTACAGATGAATGCTTAAGTACGTTGTTGCAATCAATAATGGAATAGAGACTGCCAAAGGGCACTTTACGCAAAATTCCTTTTTTTCGTAAAAATAAAGCAAAATTCCTAAAGCAAAGCATGGAAGGTGGTTTGTAAATAAAAAGTATGTAAAAGAGTTATTGTATGGATAAAATTCATATCCTGATGCAACAGATATGTGTTTTAGTAAACAGTAATTTAACCCTAATAATAGCAACGGGATTGCAGCAAGACATATGGATGGCATACGGCTGAGCTTTTTAAAGATACAAAACAGCAGCGGAAAGGTGATGTATAGCAAAAAGGCAGTTCCGATATACCATCCGCCGGGAAACACATTGTTGTTATAATCCGGAAAAAGCCCATGCAGGAATAAAACATTTGTGAGGATGGCAAGCGGTTCCCGGTTCATCAGAAAGCCAAGAAAATCGAGGTTATCTGCAAGAAGGATATTCAATCCCCAATTGATTGCCATTATAATTAAAAAGCCCGGAATCAACCTTAGATAACGGCGGAAAATAAAGCGCAGGCTCATCGGAATGAATCGTCCTGACGGATTGGATGTGGTCATATGTTCCCATGAACAGCAAAGTGAAAAGCCGGACACAAAAAAGAAAAGCTGGCATCCCATCTGTCCGAAATTAATTAGCGGTCTGAGACCGGACATATCCTGCATAATAAAATGCCGGTTGTGTACAATGATAATCATGATAATGCCGATTCCCTTTATTATATCCAATGATTTTAGTCTTTTGCCCATTGCAGCCTCCATATTGTAATTATATTAAAATTGTGTTACCATTAAGAGTACCATATTTTTATAAAGATTAAAATACAGGAAACAATAAAATTTAGGACAGTAATCATTACAGTACAAATGTTTCGAATGCGATTTCGCGGAGGGAGGGTTTATGAAAAAGACGGATACGAAAGAAAAAAAGAAAATAATGAAAATAAGGATGATGGCAATCGGCATGACTTTGCTGCTTACAGCTGTTATGGCATCTGCGGTTTCCGTAACGGCTTTGGCGGCAGAGCAGCCCGTTTTGCAGCTGCCAAGTCTGCCACAGACAC
>DKYC01000164.1:0-4283 GCA_002492295.1 Lachnospiraceae bacterium UBA7110 | reverse complement strand
TGCCAAGTCTGCCACAGACAGACCCCGCAGCTCCTGAAGCGCAATTATCCGATTTTTTGCAGACAGCCCCGGCAAATACGGAGCTTGAGGTGTTTCAGGCATTACAGATGGAGGTTGTCCTTCAGGGAATTCCGCTTGATAAATATCATAATATCAATGTGCTGGGTGATTCCATCACGGAAGGAGTCGGCGCAAGCTCCCCGGATAAATCATATCCGTCCGTGCTGGCAAGGCTGACGGGTGCCCATGTAAATAATTACGGCGTGTCGGGTTCAAGGATTACGGATATTGTGAGTCCGTATTCTAATCCGGGGTCTTTTGTGGACAGGATGTATCATATGGATGCGACAGCGGATTTGATTATTGTTTTTGGCGGTACAAATGATTTTTGGTTTGGCGACTGCCCGATTGGAAAACGCACGGACACGGGAGTAAATACTTTTTACGGGGCATTGAATAAGATGATTTCCCATTTGAAAAACGCATATCCCAATGCGGATATTGTGTTTATAACACCATACCAGCAAAGCAAAGATGCCGATGAGACGCACCCTTATAAGAGAAGCACTTACGGAAACTATGGCACGGGTACACTAAAGCAGTACCGTGTCGCCATACTGGACCGTTGTGCGTATTACCAAATTCCGGTTCTTGATCTTTATGCGGATTATGAATTGAATACGGCGGATAATCGCGAGGCGCTTGAAAAGTACGGAAATTTTATCTGTGACGGCTGCCATTTGAATGATGCAGGATACAGTCTGCTTGCACAAAAGCTTTATCGGTTCATTATGCAGGACTTTTCGACATATGTACCTGAATACACGGAGATAAATGACATGGTATTTGAGACTGCAGCGCTTCCGGCACTGATTAATAACGGGTGTTTTGTAATGCCGAACGGACAGATGATACCATGTAAGGCAGGATTTGAGGTTGAACCGACAATGCCTTTGCAGCAGCTATACCATAGCCTCATTGTCTCGGCGATGTATTAACGGATATGATATGGGGAAATTGCAGGATGAATACAATGAAAAGTACGATTAAAGCATACTGGCATTGGATACTGGCGGGTGGCATTTTGGGATTCGAGACGCTCATTTTGTTACTCTGTAAGGAGAATATCTATGTTGGTATCTGCGATAATTTGGATTTATTTATTACACAGCTGAAAATGCTTCGTGACAATGGGGCATTTTTTGTCCATAATCAGACAATGCCGATATTGGGAAGCATTGACCGGAATTATTTTCCGTCTGAATTTTCCCTCTACAATATTTTATATCTGATTTTGCCTGATATCTACGCGTACATTGCCGGATTTTGCTTAAAGATGGTAATTGCGTTATGCTCCTGTATATTGCTGGCAAAGCTTGTGTTACGGGAGCAGTATAAAAAATATGAAAAGATTACTGTCCTTGTGTCAACCGCATTTGCGGTTTTACCGGTATATCCTATGTATGCCATCTGTTTTGCTTCTATGCCGCTGATTCTTTATTTCCTGATCCGGATATACAGAGAACCAAAGTGGTGGCTTTACCTGGCGGTATTTTTATATCCTGTGTTGTCCTATTTTACTTTTTTTGGCGCATTTATCCTGGGATATTTGCTGATGGCAATTATTATTTTATGGATAAGGGATAAAAAATTTCCACTGCGGCTTTTGGGGGCGTTTGCAGCCCTGATGGCGGGATTTGTATGCTTTGAATACAGATTATTTGGCGTCATGCTGTTATCGGATGAAGAAACTATCAGGAGCACAATGGTTATTGCCAGCTACGGAATGGCTGATTTATGGAAAAGTTTTGTGTCCGTATTTTTATATGGGTTTTCCCATGCGAAGTCGGTTCATACTTATTTTGTACTTCCGGTATGTATCCTGTATTTTATATGGAACAATATTCAATATATGACAGGTGCAAAGAAGGGAAAAGCATATACAGATATATTTAATCTGACTATTTTATTTATATTGTTTAACTGTGCGGTATATGCGCTTTATTTTTGGGAACCGCTCAGAAGAACGGTAGAAATAATCCTCCCGCCTTTAAAAGGTTTCCAGTATGGCAGAACCATATTCTTTAATACATTTGCATGGTATTTTGCGTTCTTTATCGTCATCAGAAATATTTTTGACCGGTATCACGCCGTATCATATGCCGCGTGCGTTTTGGCGATTGTGGTCATTAGTGGAACGCAATGTGAATACAGTGATTTTTATAACACATGTTATTGTAATCTTTATAAGGTGTTGAAACACACTGATGTGAATCAGTTAAGCTATGGGGAATTTTATGGGACTTCCCTGATGGAAGAGATTAAAAGCGACATTGGATATACACCGGATAAGAAAGCGTGCGCTTACGGATTCCATCCGGCGGTGCTTTCTTATAATGGGATTACGACAGTTGACGGTTATTGCGGTTATTATAGCCAAAGTTATAAGGAACGGTTTCGGACGGCGATTGCACCTGCGCTGGACTGTAATGAAAACTGGCAAAAGTATTACGATGAGTGGGGATGCAGGGCGTATCTGTTTTCGGCATCAGGTCAGAACCAGTATGATTTTGGGGCAAATGCAGACGCGCTGCCGCAGGATATTTTGATTGATGAACCGGCGCTGAAGCAGCTAGGCTGTGATTATATTTTTTCAAGGTTTGAGATTGCAAATGCGGACAATATGCGGTTACATCTGATTGACGGGTACAGTAGTGACGCAATACCGTATAATGTATATCTGTATGAACTGGAATAATGGTAAACAAAAAGGAATGAATAAATACAGGATAGAGGAAGGAATCAAATGAATAAGAAAAGAATACTGTTATTTTATCCGCCCGGAGCGCTTTTTCAGAGGGGGGAGGACCGATGCCAGCAGAATATTGACGACGGCTCCGCACAGGCGATGCGTGCCTGCAATGACTTGGGCTATGCAGCTGCAATCCTTATGCAAAGCGGCTATGAGGTAAAGCTTCAGGATTACCAGACACAAGGGGATACCTTTGATGCACTGTTAAAGGATATGGATGAGTTTGGACCTGATATGATTATGATGAGCATAACGAACACGACAATTTTTGACGACATCAAGGTTGTGAATACATTAAAAGAAAAATATCAAATGATTGTCGTGTTAAAGGGAGCGCTTTTTTATGATCCGGAACAGGCGATGCTTGATATGCTTGATTTGTCTAACGTGGATTATCTGATTGGCGGGGAAATTGATTTCTGCATCGGAAAAATTGCGGATTATTGCTTTAAGGGAGCGGGATCTCCTGAGGAGATAAATAATATTTTATACAAGGACGAAAACGGGAAAATGATTCCGACACGGTTTCATGTATGGGACGACGACCTTGATGCGCAACCGTTTCCTGCGAGGGAGCTTATGAGAAACGAGCTGTATATCCGTCCCGACACAAAGGAGCCAATGGCGACGATACAGACAGCAAGGGGCTGTCCGAGCCAGTGTGTATTTTGTCTGACACCGGAAATATCAGGCAAGCGTGTGCGCTTCAGAAGTCCCCAAAATGTACTTGACGAAATGACAGAGTGCTATGAAAAACATCATATCAGGAATTTTTTCTTTAAAGCGGATACGTTTACCATTGACCCTGCATGGGTTAAGGAGATGTGTGAGCTGATTATTCATTCAAAACTTTACGGTAAAATTGAGTTTACGGCAAACTCCCGTGTGCGTCCGCTTAAGAAAGAAACGCTGGAGCTGATGAAGCAGGCAGGGTGTTTTTTGGTGGCATTTGGTTTTGAATCGGGCAGTGATGCAATGCTGAAAGCAATGCGAAAAGGTACGACGGTGGAAGAGAACAGGCAGGCCGCAAGGTGGTGTAAGGAAATCGGGCTGCGCTTTTGGGGATATTTTGTCATTGGGTTTCCCTGGGAGAAAAAAGAGGATATTCTTCTGACGAAGAAACTCGTGATGGAAACAGATCCGGATTTTATTGAGGTGACGATAGCGCTTCCGTTTTACGGAACACCGATGTATGAGATTTGCAGGCAGGAAAACCTTTTGGAAAAGTCCGTGCTTGGAAGTGACTTCTTTCATTCCAGCACAAAAGGAACGATGTACCTGACGCTGGAGGAAGTAATGAAGCTTCGAAAGAATATACTGCTTAGTTTTTATTTAAGACCGAAATATATCATCCGGCGTATGGGAGACTGTGTGAAGGATCCGGGTATTTTTGTGCAGTATGTGAAATATGGATTGAAGCTGGTAATCAATCTTTTTAAAGCATCATAATGATATTGTCAATATCCCTTTA
>DKYC01000002.1:3388-3617 GCA_002492295.1 Lachnospiraceae bacterium UBA7110 | reverse complement strand
GCATGAGGACTGGATGAAAAATGTCACAAGCGGCGATTATCAGAACTACTACGCGCAGATGTATCAAATATAAAAAGAACAGAAAGAATGTCAAAAGACGACATTCTTTTCTGCTTTACAAACTTTGAAGAATTGGAGGTTCACTATGAAAGGAATTATTTTGGCAGGCGGTTCCGGCACGCGCCTTTATCCGCTTACAAAGGCAATTTCAAAGCAGATTATGCCGGTG
>DKYC01000002.1:2758-3083 GCA_002492295.1 Lachnospiraceae bacterium UBA7110 | reverse complement strand
ACCGATGATTTATTATCCGCTTTCCACCTTGATGCTTGCGGGAATCAGGGATATTTTAATTATCTCAACACCAAGGGATCTGCCTGTGTTTGAGGAGCTTTTTGGAACGGGAGAGCAGCTTGGGCTTCATATGCAGTATGCGGTACAGGAGCAGCCGCGCGGTCTTGCGGATGCGTTTATTATCGGGGCGGATTTTATCGGAAACGACTCGGCAGCGCTTGTGCTTGGCGATAATATTTTCTACGGACAGAGCTTTTCAAAGCTGTTGCAGCGCGTGGCGGCAAAGGAGAGCGGTGCGACGATTTTCGGCTATTATGTGCGTGAC
>DKYC01000002.1:2012-2438 GCA_002492295.1 Lachnospiraceae bacterium UBA7110 | reverse complement strand
CGTGGTGGAGTTTGATGAGAACGGGAAGGCGATTTCGATTGAGGAGAAGCCCGAGCATCCGAAAAGCAACTACGCGGTTCCGGGACTTTATTTTTATGACAATGACGTGGTGGAGATTGCAAAGAATGTAAAGCCTTCGGCACGCGGGGAAATCGAGATTACCAGCATTAACAATGAATATTTACGGCGCGGGACGCTTTCGGTTGAGACGATGGGGCGCGGCTTTGCGTGGCTTGACACGGGAAACCATGACTCGCTGCTTGATGCGTCCGACTTTGTGTGCGCGTTCCAAAAACGGCAGGGACTGTATATTTCCTGCATTGAGGAGATTGCGTACAAGAGGGGTTTTATTACAAAGGAGCAGCTCTTAAAGCTTGCCGAACCGCTGATGAAGACAGATTACGGAAAATATCTGGTAGAGGTAGC
>DKYC01000002.1:0-1731 GCA_002492295.1 Lachnospiraceae bacterium UBA7110 | reverse complement strand
TATCTGGTAGAGGTAGCAAATGGACTCTAAAGGAAAACGAATTGCCATTTTGATTGTGCTCTGTTCTATGGTTGCCGTGATGGCGGCAGTCGTGGCGGTTAATTACCGGACGTTTATGGGGCAGAACGGCAAAAAGAAAGACAGTGGCATGGCAGATGCCACATCGCCTCGGATTGAGGACGACGGCAAGGTAAGCGGCGCTGATCTGTCGGCTTTTTTAAGGGATGATGATTTTTTTGATAAGGATGCTCCCAAAAAAACGGAGAACGAGACGCAGACGGATGAGAACGGCAATCCGGTGAAGGCGCTTACATTGCTTGCAAGCTCCGTGGAGCGTGATATCCGTGTGAAGATAGTGGACGACAAGGGTGATGTGGTTTCAGGGCAGGAATTTACGGTGACGGTAGAGGATACGGGTGCATATGTCGATGAGGATAAGGATGGTGTAATCCGTATTTCGGACATCAAGCCGGGTGAGTACCAGGTGTCGCTCAACGCGGCGGAGGGTTATGAAGTTCCCGCAAATCCGGTCAACGTACGGGTGAAGTCGATTGTGTCCTACACGGTGATTGACGACATTGCATTTTTCGTGCACTCCGAGGACGAGGTTGACGTGGCAAAGGATGACACGGAGAATGACGGGATTGACAGCATGGATGAGGATGACACGCAGTATACGGCGCTGCTCGATATCGAGGAGGAGCGTGAGAACGCGGTAGCGCTTGGCATTGATGTGTCGAAGTGGAATAAGGAGATTGACTGGGAGATTGTGAAGGCGGAGGGCGTGGATTTTGCGATTATCCGCTGCGGATACCGCGGTTCAACATCCGGCTGGCTGGTGGAGGATCCGTATTTTTATAAGAATCTTGAGGGTGCAAGAAAGGCGGGCATTAAGGTCGGCGTGTACTTTTTTACGCAGGCGGTTGACCTGGTGGAAGCGGTGGAAGAGGCAAGTATGGTCGTGTCGCTGCTTGGCGATACAAAGCTTGATTATCCGGTATTTATCGACACGGAGGGTGCGGGCGGAAACGGACGGGCAGACAGTCTTGACCCGGGCACGCGTACGGCGGTTGTAAATGCGTTCTGCCGGACGATTGAAAACGCCGGGATGACGGCGGGCGTGTATGCAAGCAGGAACTGGTATTTAAATAACCTTAACAGGGATGAGCTCAACGACCAAAAGGTATGGCTTGCCGAGTATCGTCAGATGCCGGAGTACGATGGACGGTATGATATGTGGCAGTACACCTCAAGCGGCGCGGTTGCAGGCATTGAGGGGCGCGTGGATTTGAACATAAGCTATTTGGGGATTGATTAGAAGAACATATTTGGAAAGGATAATAAAAAAATGGGAAAGATTACGGTAGAGGAATGTTTTGCGGGCGGCGATACAGGGCACATGGTAATTGAGGGCTTAAAGGTGATTACGCCGCAGGTGTTTGGGGATAACAGGGGTTATTTTATGGAAACCTATAACTATATGGATTATAGAGCAGCGGGAATTGATACTGAATTTGTTCAGGATAATCAGTCCAGTTCAAAAAGGGGAGTATTACGTGGATTGCATTTTCAGATTAACTTTCCTCAGGATAAACTGGTGCGGGTACTTAAAGGTGAGGTATATGATGTGGCAGTTGACTTAAGAGCGAATTCTCCGACTTTTGGTAAATGGTTTGGAGTTGTATTGTCAGAGGAAAATAAAAAGCAGTTTTTTATACCGAAAAATTTTGC
>DKYC01000155.1:9278-9523 GCA_002492295.1 Lachnospiraceae bacterium UBA7110 | reverse complement strand
CAGCAGACAGGGGGATTAAGATGATAAAAAGCATGACCGGTTTTGGCAGATGTGAGGTGGCGGAAGGGGAACGCAAATATACCGTTGAGATAAAATCCGTCAATCACAGGTACTTGGATGTAAATATCAAAATGCCCAAGAAGCTGAATTTTTTTGAGAGCTCTATCAGGAATGAGCTGAAAAATTATGTACAGCGCGGCAAGATTGATATGTTCATTACGTATGAGGATTTTTCGGAGAGCAAT
>DKYC01000155.1:8736-8988 GCA_002492295.1 Lachnospiraceae bacterium UBA7110 | reverse complement strand
TATGAGGATTTTTCGGAGAGCAATATATGTATCAAATATAACAAGGATATTGCGGCAGAATATCTTGCGTATTTAAAATCAATGGCGGAGGAGTTCGGACTGGACAATGATATCAGGGTATCCTCACTTTCAAGGTATCCCGAGGTGTTTTCAATGGAGGAGCAGACCGTTGACGAGGAAGAAATATGGAACGGTCTTGTAAAAGCGGTGAGAGGTGCAGCGCAGGGATTTGCGGACACACGGATTAAGGAA
>DKYC01000155.1:8104-8437 GCA_002492295.1 Lachnospiraceae bacterium UBA7110 | reverse complement strand
TTTGCGGACACACGGATTAAGGAAGGGGAAAACCTTTCCAAAGACCTTATTTCCAAACTTGATGGAATGCTGGAGCACGTGGCGTTTATTGAGGAGCGCTCCCCGCAGATTATTGAGGAATACAAAAAGAAGCTTTACGAAAAGGTACAGGATTTTCTTACGGATGTATCGTATGATGAGTCCAGACTGATGACAGAGGTAACAATCTATGCCGATAAGGTGTGTGTGGACGAGGAAATCGTGCGTCTGCGCAGCCATATAGAAACCATGAAGCAGGCGCTTACGGATGGCGGAAGTATTGGGCGTAAGCTTGATTTTATCGCCCAGGAGATG
>DKYC01000155.1:0-7804 GCA_002492295.1 Lachnospiraceae bacterium UBA7110 | reverse complement strand
CTTGATTTTATCGCCCAGGAGATGAATCGGGAAGCAAATACGATTCTCTCCAAGGCAAATGATTTGGCGATTTCAAACAGAGGCATTGAGCTCAAAACGGAGATTGAAAAGGTAAGAGAGCAGATTCAAAACATCGAGTAGGGTATATGCAACACAGGAAGGTGCGCAGTGGATAAGCTGATTAATATCGGATTTGGCAATATTGTAAACACGGCAAAAATCATTGCAATTGTAAGCCCTGATTCGGCTCCCGTAAAGCGTTTGGTACAGCGCGCAAAGGAAGCAGGCACGGCGATTGACGCTACGCAGGGAAGAAGGACGAAAGCAGTGCTTGTCATGGAAAGCAGTCAGATTGTGCTCTCGGCGCTTTTACCGGATACCATAGCAGGCAGGGCGGCAGGAGAGCCGTATGGCAGCGGCGACAAAGAGCCGGAGTAAAATAATTCAAAAATATCAAATCAGGAAGAGTGAGGTTAATAATATGTTACATCCATCTTATACAGATTTAATGAAAGTCGTAAACAGCAATGTCGAGCAGGGAGAAGCACCGGTTGTAAACAGCCGTTATTCGATTGTTATGGCAACCTCAAAGCGGGCAAGACAGATTATTGCCGGTGAGGAGCCTCTTATTTCCACAAAGCAGACAAAGCCGCTTTCGATAGCAATTGAGGAGCTTGATAAGGGACAGATTAAGATTATGCCGGATGAGGACTAAAGAGCAATCCTATGATTAAAATTTTATTTATTTCACTCGGCTGCGATAAAAACCTCGTGGATACGGAAATGATGCTTGGTATGCTGGTGCAGAAAGGTTATACGGTAACGGATGACGAAGCAAAAGCAGATGTTGTAATTGTTAACACATGCTGTTTTATTAATGATGCGAAGCAGGAAAGCATTAATACCCTTTTGGAGATGGCGCAGCTTCGGGAAAACGGAAGCATAAAAGCCCTTGTGGCAGCAGGATGCCTGGCACAGCGTTATAAAGAGGAGATTCAGACGGAAATCCCTGAGGTGGACGCAATCGTAGGGACAACGGCAATTGACGCGATAACGGATGCCGTGGAAGCGGTACTTTCCGGAACTGCAAAAAATTATATTGAGGATATTAACAGAAAGCCCGTGTATGACAAGAACCGTATTGTTACCACGGGCGGACATTTTGCGTATCTGAAAATTGCGGAGGGGTGTGACAAGCACTGCTCTTACTGTATTATTCCCAAGGTGCGGGGAAATTACAGGAGCATTCCGATGGAAAGCCTGGTGGATCAGGCGCGCAGGCTTGTGGCGTTCGGGGTAAAAGAGCTCATCCTTGTCGCACAGGAAACGACCATATATGGTGTGGATTTATATGGAAAAAAGAGTCTTCCTGAACTTTTACACAAACTTTGCGGGATTGAAGGGCTTTATTGGATCCGGATTTTATACTGCTATCCGGAGGAAATTACGGATGAACTGATTGATACAATCAAACAGGAAGAAAAGATATGCAACTACCTTGACATTCCAATACAGCACGCTTCGGACTCGGTTTTAAAGCGGATGGGCAGACGCACGACGCGGCAGGAGCTTGCGGATATTGTCACAAAGCTGCGGGCAGCCATTCCGGACATCTGCCTGCGGACAACCCTGATTACAGGTTTTCCGGGGGAAACGGAAGAAGAACATGAGAGCCTGATATCATTTATAGACGAGATGGAATTCGACAGGCTTGGCGTGTTCCCATACTCCCCTGAGGAGAATACACCGGCGGCGGAGTTTGCCAATCAGATACCGGATGAAATAAAATCAGACCGTCAGGCGGATTTGATGGGACTTCAACAGATGATTGCCTTTGATAAGGCAAAGGATATGGAGGGGAAGCGTCTGCTTGTCATGGTCGAGGGAAAAGTGCCTGACGAGAATGTCTATGCGGCACGAAGCTATAAGGATGCGCCGAATGTGGACGGTTATGTGTTCATACAGACAGCCAGGGAGCTTATGACAGGTGACTTTGTCCGGGTCAGGATTACAGGGGCATACGAATATGATTTGATAGGAGAGATTGACGATGAATTTACCGAATAAACTGACTGTTTTCAGAGTAATTCTGATTGTTCCGTTTGTGCTTTTGCTGCTTGGCGGTTCGCTGCAGTGGGAATGGTTTATGGCGGTTTTCGGAGGCATTTTGGAGTACACGGACTATATTTCGCTTGGGATTTTTATTATTGCGAGCCTTACGGACCTGCTTGACGGAAAGATTGCAAGAAAATATAATCTTGTGACAAATTTTGGAAAGTTTATGGATCCTCTTGCCGATAAACTGCTTGTCTGTGCAGCACTGATCTGTCTGATTGAGTTGCAAAGAATTCCGGCATGGATTGTGATTATCATTATCAGCAGGGAATTTATTATCAGTGGCTTCCGCCTTGTAGCGGCGGATAACCGCATTGTCATAGCGGCAAGTTACTGGGGAAAATTTAAGACAACCTTCCAAATGGTAATGGTCTGTCTGATGATTGCAAATATAGATGCCCTGGCAGTCCTGACCCAGGTTGTCATGTGGATTGCGGTGGTGCTTACAGTGGTGTCTTTGGTGGATTATCTTGTGAAAAATAAGAGCGTTCTGCTGAACGGGGATATTTAAAAAGCGGGGATGAAAGAAAGCAGGTGGATATACGCACCTGCTTTTTTTACGTACAGGGGTATGAAATTGTATGAAATAAAATACAATGTGTCTTGAAATGTCAAAAATCGCACTTGTTTTGGTATACGGATTATGGTAATTTAAGTAGTGGCAGCCGTATCTGTGTTTTTTCATGAAAAGATATTGACAAATCCGAACTAATGTTTTAAAGTATATATAAATAAAACATCTGTTCCGAACAAACGGTGGATAAAAGAAGAAAAAGGAGCAAAAACCAGAATGGAAAAAGAAGAAAAATTAAAGGCATTGGAAGCCGCACTTTCTCAGATAGAAAGACAATATGGAAAGGGCGCGGTCATGAAGCTTGGCGATCCGAGCGCGCAGATGAATGTGGAAACCATCCCGACCGGCTCCCTTAGTTTAGATATTGCGCTTGGGCTTGGAGGTATACCGAAGGGAAGGATTGTTGAAATCTACGGACCGGAGTCATCCGGTAAAACGACGGTTACCCTGCATATGATTGCGGAGGTGCAAAAAAGAGGCGGGATTGCAGGGTTTATTGATGCAGAGCATGCGCTTGACCCTGTCTATGCAAAAAATATCGGTGTGGATGTGGACAATTTATACATATCGCAGCCGGATAACGGCGAACAGGCGCTTGAGATTACGGAAACGATGGTGCGTTCCGGTGCGATTGATATTGTGGTAGTGGATTCCGTTGCCGCCCTTGTGCCAAAGGCAGAAATTGACGGTGATATGGGTGATTCCCATGTGGGACTGCAGGCAAGACTGATGTCGCAGGCTTTGCGGAAGCTGACTGCCGTTATCAGCAAATCAAACTGCACGGTTATCTTTATAAACCAGCTTCGTGAAAAAGTGGGTATTATGTTTGGAAATTCTGAAACGACAACAGGCGGACGCGCCCTTAAATTTTATTCGTCAGTGCGGCTGGATGTCAGAAGAATTGAATCATTAAAGCAGAGCGGCGAGGTCATGGGAAACCGGACAAGGGTTAAGGTTGTTAAAAATAAAATTGCGCCTCCGTTTAAGGAAGCAGAGTTTGATATTATGTTCGGAGAGGGAATTTCGGCGGAGGGGGATATCCTTGATTTGGCTGCAAATGAGAATATTGTAAACAAGAGCGGTGCATGGTATGCCTATGGGGGGAATAAAATCGGTCAGGGCAGAGAGAATGCCAAGCAGTATCTGAAAGAGCATCCTGATGTCTGCAGTGAAATTGAGACAAAGGTACGGGAGCATTTCGGACTGCAGGGGACGTCAGGCAGCACGCTTCAGCCGGAAGAAGAAACGGCAAAACCAAAGGCAAAGAGTGCAAAAGCAGCGGAAAAGGCAGCGGAAATAGCAGGAATAACAGAATAGAAATAATAGAGTAGAAGTGAAAAGGCAATGACAGTTACGGATATTGTGGAGCTATCAAAAACAAGGTCGAGAATCTTTGTGGATAATGAAGCCGCATTTGTGCTTTACAAGAGTGAAATCGGAAAAATGAATATCAAAAAAGACAAAGAGCTTTCCGAGGAGAGTTTTTGCCATATTATGGAAGAACTGCTCGTAAAAAGGGCAAGACTGCGTTGCCTTAATCTGTTAAAGAGCCGTGACTACACAAAGCACCAGCTTGCAGGCAAGTTAAAGCAGGGTTTTTATCCGGAAACCGTGATAGAGAACGCGTTGGAATATACCGCTTCCTACGGATACATAGATGATGTAAGGTATGCGGCGGCATTTATTAAATATGCGGGAAGTACGAAAAGCAAAAGACAGATTGTAAATGAGCTGTTAAAGAAGGGGGTTTCAAAACAGGATATTGAAAATGCGTATGTGCAGTGTGAGGAAAACCATTTTCTCATGGATGAAGAGGAATTAATCAGAAAACTTCTGGAAAAAAAACATTACCATAAAAACGATTCTACTCTTGAGGAACGTCGGAAAATTGCGGCATTTTTGTACAGAAAGGGCTTTTCATCGGATAAAATAAACAAAGCGGTTGGATTATATGAGTAAATCTGCACAAATTTCTTGTACGTGATATTCATGATAACACTTGACACAGAAACATGAAAAGGGTAAAATTGAAGTGTTGTAATATCAGCATCTAATTCTTGCGCACGGTGCGCATTTGAAGAATATGCGGTCGGTGCAGCCGGTCAAAGCATCGCCGGATGTGCCGCTTGAGATTGTACAATGAAAATTTAATATGAGTAAGGAGGTGCTCCTGTACATGCTATGGATGATAATAGCATTCGTTCTTATTGCTATCTGTGTGGCAGGCTGTCTTATTTACTGCTCCAATTATAAGAAAAACATAGAAACGACAATTGGAAATGCAGAGGATAAGGCAAGGGAAATTATTGACGAAGCACTGAAAACTGCTGAAACGAAAAAACGTGAAGGACTTCTTGAAGTCAAGGAAGAATCAATCCGGACTAAGAATGAACTTGACAAGGAAATCAAGGAGCGCAGGGCGGAAGCCCAGCGCTATGAGAGAAGAGTGCAGCAGAAGGAAGAGAGCGTTGATAAGAAGGCCGATTCCCTTGAGAAGAAGGAAGCGGGTCTGACTGCGCGGGAAGAAGAACTTGCAAAACAGAGAGAAGTTGTTGCAAGGCTCAGCGAAGAACGGGTACAGGAACTGGAACGAATTTCAGGTTTAACCTCTGAACAGGCAAAAGAGCATTTATTAAAAATTGTTGAAGACGAAGTAAAACATGAAACTGCAGTGATGATTAAGGAAATGGAAAGCAGGGCAAAGGAGGAGGCTGACAAAAAGGCAAAAGAGTATGTTGTCACGGCAATCCAAAAGTGTGCTGCCGACCATGTATCCGAAACGACAATATCAGTTGTCCAACTTCCGAATGATGAGATGAAGGGACGTATTATCGGCAGAGAGGGAAGAAATATCAGGACGCTTGAAACCCTTACGGGTGTCGAGCTTATTATTGATGATACTCCCGAGGCAGTTATTCTTTCCGGATTCGATCCGATTCGAAGGGAAATCGCAAGAATAGCGCTTGAAAAACTGATTGTAGATGGACGGATACATCCTGCAAGGATTGAGGAAATGGTCGAAAAGGCCCAAAGAGAAGTTGAAGTGATGATTAAGGAGGAAGGTGAGGCAGCTACCCTTGAGGTGGGTGTACACGGTATCCATCCGGAATTAGTAAAGCTTCTCGGCAAGATGAGATTCAGAACAAGCTACGGTCAGAACGCATTAAAGCATTCCATTGAGGTTGCACATCTCACAGGGCTTTTGGCAGCGGAGATGGGACTTGATGTGAGAATGGCAAAGAGGGCAGGCTTGCTTCATGACATCGGTAAAGCGGTAGACCATGAAATGGAGGGTTCACATATTCAGCTTGGTGCAGAGCTTTGTAAGAAATACAAAGAGTCGGCGGTTGTTATCAATGCTGTTGAGTCACATCATGGGGATGTTGAGGCACAGTCGTTGATTGCCTGTCTGGTTCAGGCAGCCGATACAATCTCTGCCGCAAGGCCAGGGGCAAGACGTGAAACGCTCGAAACATATACAACAAGATTAAAACAATTAGAAGAAATAACCAACAATTTTAAAGGTGTCGATAAATCTTTTGCTATTCAGGCGGGTAGAGAGGTTCGTGTTATGGTAGTTCCTGAGCAGATTAGTGATTCGGACATGATACTTTTGGCGCGTGATATATCTAAGCAGATTGAAGCAGAGCTTGAATATCCGGGACAGATAAAGGTAAATGTAATCAGGGAATCCCGCGTCGTTGAGTACGCTAAATAATTTAAATGGGCATTACAAGAACCGCCAAAATCCAGACTGGATTTTGGCGGTTTTTAGATGTGATGAAGGGAATTGAAAAAATGAATGGTGAAGTGAAAAGATTAAAAAGGGAGCTCCAGTGTGAAGGGGCAATTACGAAATATTATAAGGATACCGTTGAGCTGCCGGATGGGAAGACTGCGGTGTGGGACTTTGTCGGACATAATGGTGCGGCGGCGGCTGTCGCTGTTTTGGAGGACGGCAGACTGCTTATGGTAAGACAGTACAGGAATGCACTCGACCGCTATACATTGGAAATTCCGGCAGGAGGGCTGAATCCGGACGAGCCGACAATAGATGCTGCGGCAAGGGAGCTTGAGGAGGAAACAGGTTATGTATGCGGCAAGATTAAGAAACTGATTACAATCCGCACGACTGTTGCATTCTGTAATGAAAAAATAGACATCTATCTCGCAACCGATTTGAGGAAAACGACCCAGCATTTGGACGAGGATGAATACGTGGATGTTATACCCTACGAGCTTTTGACTTTGGAGGACATGATTTATGCCGGAGAGATAGAAGATTCCAAGACCATTGCTGCGATTGTTGCGTATAAAAATAAATATTGGGGTAAAGATGAATGATATCGCAGCCGGAAGCATAGTCTTAGAGTAAGGAAAGGTTTTTACCGGAGTGCTTCATGGACAGATTTCATCAAAATGTGGACAATACAGGTAACAGTGCTGGGAATGAGTGCGTCAGATATCATAAAATATACTATAAAAATGCTGTGCCCGATAGCAGGGTGCTTGTTTTTTTGACAGGCTTCTGTTTGGGGATGGTATTTTTTTATTTATCAGGAATGAAGCTGATTGGCGGACAATATTTTCCGTCTGTACTGTCGGCGGACAGTATCGCAAAGCTACATGACTTTGATTTTTATAAGGCGGGACTGCTCGAGTATGTGATGTATAAGCGGCTGGGGCAGCTGTTTTTTTTGCTGGTATGTGCCACGAGCGTTTTGAAATCTTTTTTTTCTTACACGATTCTCGGCTGGGGAGGATTTGAGATGGGGGTTATGGTGTTTACCCTGGTATACCAGTATGGATTGAAAGGGCTATTATTTTCCTCGTCACTTCTTGTTCCGCACGGCATATTTTTCATTTTGGTATTTCTGCTGATTTTTCATAAAAACCAGGAAGGTGACGAAAAGACTTACCATAATTGCGGCGTTATAACGGAAAACAGGTCACATAATAAATTTACGAAAGTTAAAAAAGCAATTGTTATTTTTACACTTTGGTTTACCGGAATTTTGTCGGAAATTTATATCAACCTAGAAATTATTAAAAAAATTGCTTTATTATTCAAATAAATCAAACAAATCAAACAATATATAGAATTTTTGCAATAAA